>PBWO01000057.1 GCA_002727275.1 Methanobacteriota archaeon | reverse complement strand
TAATCAAGTGGACACCGGGCAAGTCTTTCACCACCGCAATGCTCGGTATAACTACTGCATGGATTGTCGTAGTGGTGGTACGCGGACTAAGCCACTTCGTACTAGTGGAAGCAGATTGGGATGTCGTATGGGCCAATCGAGTTCTATTGGTCGTTGGCCAGCAGATGACTGAGCAGATGACACAATCACCCGGCTCACAATCTTGTCTTGATATTACAAATTGCTACGGAATCAATCAGAACTGGCGCTTGTGGTGGATTCTATATCCAACATTTGCAGTCATTGCTGCCGCCTACGGGACCAATGCCGAAAAGCCAGCAAGATTCCTAGTGCCTTTCACATTGGTTACATTCTTCTTGATGGCCATAGCGTGGGTTCCTGCTGAAATCAACTACTACAAGTCGGTCCCACTGATGAATCTCCTCAAGGCATTGCTGATTGGATATCTGGCCTATGGGGCCTCATTCTACTACTGCTCAATCTCGGAGGAGTACAAGGCCAATCGTCTGAGGCGTAATATTGCAATCACTGCAGTAGCCACATTCTTCTTTGCTATCATCATCATGAATCCTCCTGAGTTTGTGAAGGATTTCGCAGCCACTTTGGGCGGAACACCTGCTGTAGCCGGTAGTGATGAGATAACCTCTGGGGCAGTAGTCCCAAGCACCCTCGATAAACTCGCAGGAGATGGTATCGAAGCCTCTCAGTGGGGTGGACTATTCGTCAACCTGATTGTAGCAACAGCAGGTTGTGTGCTCGGTTTTGGGATAGGAGTAGTACTGGCATTCGGACGCCAGAGCAAGCAGCCGTTCTTCAGCGTCCCATCAGTAGCTCTGATTGAGCTTGTTCGGTCTGGACCTCTAATTTGCTGGCTCTGGTTCGCTGTCTTTTTGATGCCTGATATCATGGATCCTTTCTATAATGCTGAAGACATTATCCGAATGCTACTGATGTTCGGTATTTTCGGAGGTTGCTACATCGCAGAGGTCCTGAGAGGGGGACTCCAGGCAGTCGATTCTGGTCAGAAGGAGGCTGCATTGGCGCTCGGGCTGTCTCCATTCCAGACCAAGATGCAAGTTGAGCTACCCAATGCAGTTAGGACTACTCTGCCTTCTATCGTCAGTGTCTTCATTGGATTGTGGAAGGACACCACATTGCTCTTCATCATCAACATTCTCGACTTCTTCAAGTTGGCAAAGGATCTCCCTGCCACAGACTTGCGCTTCCTAGGTAACTTCCTAGAGCCACTATACGTCACAGCCCTTGTATTCTGGGTATTCGCATTCTACCTGTCTAGGATCTCGATGAGAATCGAGAAGAGCCTTGGATTGACCAAAGAAGGAGGGGGAGAATTAGCATGAGTGAAGAAGAGATGATAATTGATACAAAGGGAGTGAAAGTGAACTTCGGTGACTTTTGGGCACTGAAGGGAATAGACATCAGCATCAGGAAAGGAGAGATCGTCGTAATCCTAGGGCCATCGGGCTCAGGCAAATCAACGTATATCCGGACCCTGAATAGACTTCAGCCACACAGTGGCGGCACAGTCGTAATAGATGGAATCACAATTGATGACGATACCACAGTAGCGGACATGAAGTATGTCAGAGCAGAAGTCGGCTTCGTTTTCCAGCAGTTCAACCTCTTCCCTCACCTGACCATAATGGAGAACATCACCCTCGCTCCGATGAAGGTTAAGGGGTTGCCCAAGAGACAGGCAGAAGAAAAGGCGATGGCACTTCTGGAGAAGGTCGGAATACCTGAGCAGGCCTACAAGTATCCGAGCGGACTTTCTGGAGGTCAACAGCAGAGAGTAGCCATTGCTCGTGCCCTAGCCATGGACCCGAAGATTATGCTATTCGACGAGCCTACTTCGGCGCTAGACCCGGAGATGATCAAGGAAGTTCTGGATGTAATGGTTGATCTTGCAAAGGAAGACGTCACGATGATTGTTGTGACACACGAGATGGGCTTCGCCAAAGAGGTCGCAGACCGCTGTATTCTGTTTGATGAGGGCGAGTTGGTCGAGCAGAATACTCCAGAGGAGTTCTTCACCAATCCCAAGCACGATAGGACTAAGCTGTTCCTTGAACAGATTCTATAATCGGCATTTTGACTCAGTTTACAGCCGTCATACCTTTCAACCGTAGGTAAAGCGGTAATGTCATGAGTTGTTTAGAAGACCTTCCTAACAACATCGAGCCAAACTATGAATGCGCCTCGGAATTGCTGGCTACTGGACCCATTTCTGCACTAATGATCCTAGTCATCGGTGTTCCTCTCATCGGGATAGCCAAGAGGCAACTAAGGAAGTTGTTCGACAAGACAGAATTCGATGAAGGACTTGAGAATTTCATGTTCCGCATTGCAGGTGTTGCAATGTGGGCCATCGTCGTGCTGACTGCCGCAAGTGAGCTTGGAATCAATGTCGCCGGAATCGTTGCCGCTCTGGGAATCTTCGGCCTAGCTGTGGCCTTTGCCGCCCAAGATACGATGGAGAACGTAATCGCTGGAATCTTCATCATCATAGACAGACCATTCCGAGAGGGCGAGCGAATACTACTGCCCAAGAAACTGGGAGGAATATACAGCAGTTGGGGAGACGTTGTGGAAATCGGCCTGCGTACCACTCACGTGCGCTCTACCGATGGAGTCCTACTGACGATTCCAAACAAGTTGCTTACCAAGGATGCGGTCGCCAACTTCAGTCATAGTGAACTCAGAGTCAGAATTCGACTAGGACTCACGGCTACATGGAGCAATGTCACCAAGGCGGAGGAGATTGTAACCGATATTGCAAACAACCACCCTGAGATAAGCCAGAAGCCCAAGCCTCCGGGAGTTGTTCTCAGAGACTTTGGTGACCAAGAGGTCATTATGGAGATTCGCTACTATGTAGACAATGCACGAAAGATGAGATCTTCGAAGTCTTCCTTTGTCACTGAGATTCTCAAGCAGTTCGAGGATCAGAAGGTCACTCTCGCCTATCCAGTCAGAGTCAACATGAACAGCGATGTTGATTTGGAAGAACTTGGATTCTAATATTCAATCCAATGAGCAACCCCGTCGTGTATTGTTCGACGGAACGTGAGCAGAGTCAACTCAGGCCCGTTCAGGGCCACAGTAACCTTGGCCCCTCTAGTGAAGTGAGTCTCGTCCCATCCGTCGCCGACGATATATCCACGATGCATATCGCTGGTTATCACCGTAGCCTCATCTGTCCACTCCCAGTATGAGCCGTCATCGAAGCGCTCACTTCTAGGAAGGTCCCTAGCTACAAACAGATATCTAGAATTTAATTCGTCCACAGGGAATCTCGTACCCTCTATATCGACAACGTGCCTGAACCATGCGCCTTGGCCTAGGAAAGTAGAGAATAAGCACCCAGAAGAGCGCTGAATTACATCAATTGCATCAGAACCTGAACTCCTCTCCAGCCGATAGCGAGAAGGCTGGTATTGGTGGGTGTTCGCGATGATTAGGTCATTGAGGGCAGGGTCAGAGAGAATCTTCTTACCACTAGTTGTGATTATCTCGGCTTGAAGTCGAGGCAGTACGTTTTCAATCGCCTTTCCATCTAGTGCCGCTCTGACATCATCTCCAAAGCTCTCCGGATCACTTCCCATGTAGAATCCGTAAGACCCATCTTCATCGTCATCCTGAGGGTGACTATTGACGCCCATTACTGGTATATCACTACCAATCGAATGTGCAATCGATGTCAGCGTTCCATCGCCACCTAGAATGACTGCAAGATCTATGTCAGCGAAGTCATCACTAGTAACAGTCTCTCTCACTTTGTATTCAACTGCAACTAGTCCCTGACTGGCTAATTGGTCCAATTCGGCTTTCACCTTCAACAATGAATCATCGTGCACATCCTCGAAGTTCTTCTTGAAAACGACGAGGACCTCCTTCGCAGACATGCTGTTCCCCCGTCCTGCCCTCTAGCAGGTCCCATATAGGGACGACGCTAGACAGAACAAACGGAATTGATGACGCCTAGGCGTGAGACTCATGACGGATGGGCAGTCCCGAGAGGATGTGAGATTCTCCACCCTAGTCGTGCTGTTAATGCTCAGCACAGCGTTTACTGGTTGTCTCAACGCCTCCGATGAAGGCTGCGGGGAAGTTGATTGCTTCCCACTAGAGTCCGATGCTCTGTCGGAATTATTGTCCGCACCCGGTGCATTCGATGTCTTAGCTTTGGCCACCATTCATGATAACCTCAAAATTGAGACTACAACGACTTACGAGAATATGGGGCAGTTCGCAGAAATACACTGGGATGTATCGAAGATTACCTCCTCTCAAATACGCTCTATATCAATGAGGATGACATTGGGAACTAGCACTATTGAGAATCAAGTGATTGAGGGACAGAAGATGACAAACATCAGGGTAAACGGTGACTGGTACGAGGGAAGGGACGAAGTCCCCGATTATGCTGACCCGTTCTATGAGATGGCACAGTTGGCGCTAGAGCAACCTGATGGGTTCTGGCCTCCATTTGCATTCGATACATCTGCCGTGGCTGATTTGGACTGGTTAATCTCTGGAGATTTGACTTCCACTCAACAAGTAGCCACGGCAAACAACGATACTCATACAATTATCATCGAGTTGATGGGTACGCCACCAATGATTACTGGGATAGAGACATATTCTGGCGATGAAGAGACATTCAGACTCAAAGTAATGACCGGCGACTCAGTTTCAATTCAACTCCAAGAAGGACTTCCGCGCATTGCCATCGATTTCAGTATTTCAAATCCCATACAATCGGCTGACGGGATAACTTCCTGGAGTGGTTATGTCCCTAGCGGATTTACATCAGAAGTAAACCCCGCGGAATTGAATTTCCTTGCAATTTCGACAGATGGTGGAGAAGAGACTACTCTGTCTGAGTTTAACCTAGCAGATAATGTCTTGAACCAAACTGATGAAAATGGTGATTGGTGGGAATTTATTTTCTGGGATTATTCAGGAGATGGATATTTCTCAGCTTCTGATTACTATGAGATACGTACCAACTCATCCTCTACAGTTGAAATCAGAACCTTCGATATTTGGGCTGATTCTTGGACTGGCCAGACGCCTTAGCAATGATACTGATGAGTATCTTCAAACACTCCTGTCATGACGCTTAGTCATGGATGGAGGCAGACATCCTCTGATGAGACTCTTGGAGCATCTCAAAGAACACAGGGCTACAGTGCTACTAGCTTCGTTTTGTTCAATCATCAACAAGGTGTGGGACCTAGCTCCTCCAGTCCTCATCGGTATGGCAATAGATGTGGTCGCAGCGCAAGAGGACTCCTTCCTAGCCCAGTTTGGTTATACTGATGTCTACGACCAACTCTATCTCCTAACCGGAATCACTGTGGTGATATGGGTCCTAGAATCGCTATTCCAATACTTCTACGCAGTGTTATGGAGGAATTTAGCCCAGACTGCTCAGCACGAGTTGAGAATGTCTGCTTATACTCACATCCAAGATCTTGAGATGCAGTGGTTCTCAGAGCAGCCCACGGGCAGCCTAATGGCGATAATGAATGACGATGTGAACCAACTCGAGCGCTTCCTCGACCAAGGTGCAACTGACTTGCTACACGTGGCGACCACAATTATTGTCGTTGGCGCGATAATGATCTCTGTTGCACCCGAGGTCGCCTTGCTGGCAATCCTGCCTGTTCCAATCATAGTCACTGGCTCTTTCATCTATCAGCGCAGGATAGGGGTCAGATACAGCAAGGTCAGAGGAAAGGTGGCCGATCTCAACGCGCTGCTGAACAACAATCTGCACGGAATTACAACAATCAAGTCGTTTACTGCAGAGCAGCGCGAAGTCGACAGGGTCGAGGAGGCTTCGACTTCCTACAGAGAGGCAAACAAAGAGGCAATCCGCCTCTCTGCATCCTTCGTTCCAATTATCAGGATGGCTATCCTATTCGCTTTCACAGCAAATATGCTAGTTGGTGGTTGGTTCGCCCTAGACGGAAAGATAAGCCTCGGAGCATACTCGGTTATCGTATTCATCACACAAAGGCTGTTGTGGCCCCTAACAAGGCTCGGAGAGACCTTTGATTTGTACCAGCGCGCCATGGCCTCTACTTCCAGAGTCCTAGACTTGCTTGACACGGAGATTGGCATTGTTGAGGGCGATACCAAACTTGAGCAGGTTGAAGGAGAAATTAGTTTCAACGATCTAGGCTTCTCTTATCCAAATAGAGAGACAGTGCTAGAAGGAGTAAACCTAACTATTCCAGCGGGAGAGACCGTGGGACTTGTCGGCTCAACCGGCTCCGGTAAGACCAC
>PBWO01000056.1 GCA_002727275.1 Methanobacteriota archaeon | reverse complement strand
CCGGAAGCGACAACAGCGCCGATAGCGACATCCAGAGCAGCAAGAAGCTCTCCGGAGTCCTCACGGACGGCTAGACCGAAGTTCTCATCCGAGAAGGTGGCCATTAGGTCGCCCTCTAGAGACAGAACCGGTGCGTCTCCCATGGCGTAGTGTACGTCACCGTTGTTCAAAGCGGCAATGACTGAGGGGAAATCCTCGTATGCAGTGGTTGTAGCGTCGCCTAGATTCTCATTGGCATACAGGTCCGAGGTTGTCCCGGACTGGACACCGATGATGGTCCCAGCGGCGTTCAGCTCACTTACATCAGAGATAGCTGCAGAGCCTGATCCACCGATTACACCCTGGCTACTTGTGTAGTAGGCCCTGGTGAAGTCGACGACCTGGTCTCTCTCTTCCGTCTTCGTCATCGCCGAGATGATTGCGTCGCACATCTCGCCGGCATTCAGGTTGGGGATAATGGGGTCCCAGCCGGACTCAACCCACACAGGGTTGACATCCGGAGCAGCGGTCAGTGACCATTCTGGCTCCGGCTCAGGCTCCTCCTCATCATCTCCCCCCAGGCAACCAGCGAACGCGGCCGCTAGCATACTCAGGGTAAGCATCATTGCAATTATTTTCTTGTTTTCCATAGCGTAATCACGCTCCAGTGCGTCCACGACGATGTGTGGTAGTTATAGAGATTCGGTATTTTTACCGTAGGTAAACCGATTGGGGGGTAAAAAACCCTCAAATTTCTCAATTTTCGATGGTTTGGAGGATGATATCTTGCTAATTTTGATAGTTAGTATCATTGAGTGGTTGCGTTTCACGTAAACCATGGGCGGTGAGTCGATGGACTACGCCTCCAGTGGTGTTGACATCGATGCTGAAGGTAGGGCAATCTCAAGCCTAGTTAGTGCACTTGGTAGTTCAGTGAGAAAGACAGGGCAGAAGGGAGCACCTGTCCCCCTTCCTGGAGGGTTCGGTGGTATCGTCGAGTTCGGCGATTCTCGACTGGTTTTGGCGACCGACGGAGTGGGCTCAAAACTACAGTTAGCTAGCCAGACTGGTTGGTTGAGAGGAGTAGGGATTGACTGCATTGCAATGAATGTGAATGATCTCATCTGTGTGGGAGCTGAACCGATTGCATTCGTCGACTATATTGCAGTCCCAAAGACCGACACAACCGTGCACTCGGAATTAGGACATTCTCTTGCAGAGGGGTGTCGTCAAGCAAGAGTAACTCTGGCTGGTGGTGAAACTGCAACCTTACCCGGCATTGTGACTGAGTTGGACCTATCTGGAACTGCTCTGGGCTGGTTCCCACTAGGTGGTGAGATTACCGGCGAGAGGTTGCAAACAGGGGATTCCATAATCGGGCTCCCAAGCAGCGGCATACACTCAAATGGATTTACCCTGGTAAGGGCCGTGCTAGAGAGGTCTGGATTGGCCTTGTCTGCTTCTGCGCCGTTCGATACAGATGATGAGAGGATAGTGAGATGGAAGGAGGGCGAAGTGACAATTGGTGAGGTCTTACTCAACCCTACGATGATTTATGTCGATCCGGTAATCGATTTGGTGCTTTCTTGCAGAGCAGGTACCGGCCCATGCTCATCCAAGGAAATCAAGGCAATCGCCCATATCACCGGAGGTGGTCTGTCGAATTTACTCCGTTTGCATGATACTTTGGGTTGGCATATCGCCGAGCCTTTGCCAGTGCACCCTGAGTTCTCCTGGATAGCCGAGGTGGGTTCGGTCAGTGCTAGAGAGATGCATAGAACATTCAATATGGGAATGGGGATGGTTATTGCAGTTTCAGATGATGTTTCAGATGATGTCGTAGCGTGGCTTTCAGAGAGGCTTCCCGGTAGTCGCAAAGTCGGCTCAGTCACTGACTCAGGAAAAGTCACACATGCGGATTCAAGTGTTTTCTTCGACCATTACTAATCGGTTACACAGCAGTCAATGCAATGTGCAATAGCATTCTCCGACCAGCATGGGTGCAAGCAAACCAGACGGTTGGCCTGGCATACTGCATAGAGAGGGTCGTACCCTGTGCAGGCTGCCCCGTGACCCCGGTGAAGCGGGGCCCGGACCCGCGGCAAAGGGCCAGGGGGTGGTTTTCCACAACCCAGCCGTAGCAGGCAGTAGGACTCGTAGCGTGCTTCTTCTACAGTATTGCATCGAGGCGGGTCTACTTGGCAATAGTACAATCTACGCGCTGGACGGGTTGTCTGCATCCGGACTACGGGCGAGGAGGTGGTTGAACGAACTACCCCCCAAAAGTGCTAGCAGAATCAACGCGACTATGGGAGACATGGACTCTGCGGCTCTGGACTGGGCAATGCTCTGTCATGACGAGTTTCCCCCCGAACATGGCGAGGGGGTATTGTTGCCTCAACTAGGGGACCTGCGAAAGAGTGTGCTCGAACATGGTAGACACTGGGTAGATATTGATCCGTATGGAACACCTCTTCCTTTCCTAGATACCGCTGTTCAATCTCTTGCAAGAAGAGGTGTGATAGAAGTTAGTGCGACCGATAGTGCAGCCCTCACTGGTTCTTCCAAAAGCGCATTACTACGACGTTATGGTGCTCGTGTAAAAACTGATGGTTTGGCGCACGACTCAGGGCTCAGAGTCCTGCTTGCAAGCTTATCGAGGACTGCTTCTAGGCATGAACGTTCAGTGACACCTCTGCTCTCTGTTTGGGACTCTCATCATTTGAGGGTCTCGGCCTTAGTCAGAAGGGGTGTCGAGGGTGCCAATCGCATTGAGGAAAATCTAGGTTGGAGGGTGTCGGCCCCAACTGGGTCCGAGGTTGCTGCTTCAATTGCTGCCGGTTTGCATCCAGATACTTCACTGGATTCAGAATGGCTCCCGATGCATTGCTTCCTGCCCCTCAATCATCCAATTGACCGGAGCGACGGGCGTGTGTCGGGGCCATTGTGGACGGGGGCATTAGGAGATGCTGGCGCGATGGCATCAATGACCGAGGAGCGGGTTATCGAGATGTGTGGTCCTGTGTTCGATGAGGATGATGAACTGCAGTGGACCGAGCGTGATTGCGAGATGGAAAGGAGGGGGGTTCTGCGTAGTGTCAGGCACATCTCAGGGGAAGCAGAAGTAATCGATGCTCCTCACTTGATTCTCGTCGATGATCTGGCTAGCTGGCTTGGTTCGGGCTCGCCCGTAAGCCCGACTGTCATGGTTGAGTCCCTTCGTGAACAAGGCCATAGAGCGGCGGTTTCTAGATACGGCAAACCTGCATTCAGGACAGATGCACCTTGGGAAACTATAGTCTCAGCCGCCGATATATGACATCTCTATTCTTTCCAATGATTCTGTCTCCTCTGATCTAATCTCGGAGTATCTGTCTTCTCTTTCTTCCCAATGAGATTTGATTATAGACGCTATTTCCTCATCAGAAGAACCCATCCTAATTGGAGATAATAGATCTAATCCTTTACTAGAGAAAAGGCATGTGAAAAATCTGCCATCAGCTGAGATTCTGGCTCTTGTACAATTTCCACAGAACGGCTCGGTAACACTAGTAATGAGACCCACCTCAGTGCCTTGAGATGTCTCATATCTCTTGGCCACATCGCTCTTTTTGACCTGAGGGATTGGTCTCAAGTCGCCGATTAACCTGCGGATTTCGTCGGCAGTAACTACATCTCCCATTGACCAACCATTCGTCGTCCCTACGTCCATGTATTCGATGAATCGAATGGCTATATCTCTGTTAGAAAAACGCTCTATCAAATCTAGTATTTCTTCCTCGTTTGAGTTTCTTTTCACGACGGTATTGATTTTTATTGGGCCCAAGCCGACTGATTCCGCGGCCTCGATTCCGGCCATTACGGAAGCTACCGTATGGCCAGAGTCGGTAATCTTGGCAAAGGTAGCCTCGTCTATCGCATCAAGACTAACGGTGACACGATCGAGGCCTGCTGCAGAAAGTGCTGGGGCGTATCTTGGTAGAAGGACGCCGTTAGTGGTCATCGCAATCTCTACGCCTCTCAAAGCGAGCATTGAGACCAAATCGTGTAAATTTCTTCGGAGCAAAGGCTCCCCTCCTGTTAGACGGATCTTTTCCACTCCTAAGGAAACGAAAATTCCAGCTAGACGATCTATCTCCTCAAATGACATAATTTCATCACGACTCATGAATGGGAAATCATTCCCAAAAACTTCTCTGGGCATGCAATATCTACATCTGAAATTACACTTGTCGGTGACTGAGATTCTCAAATCTCTGAGAGGCCGGGCCAACCTGTCCACCGGCTTTGATGTCATCTAACATCCGTGTAGAGACTTGGTGATGAGTGTTGCCTGCACTCGGACAGGTTGAAAATATAGGATATGCTCAGGGATACCGAGAGGCATGCTTACTATCACAGACAAGGCGCAGGAGATGCTCGGCCAGTTCGCAGAATCTGCGGACGAAGGAGTTGAGTTGATTCTCAGAGTCGAGATTGTTGGGAGGGGGCCCAATGGCTTCCAGTACGACCTGCAGTTTGTCGGGCGCGATGACGGAAAGGATGGCGATATTGAATTGGATGTAGATGGTATGCCAGTCCTAGTTGCGGCTCAAAGCGCTCAGTATCTTGATGGCACTACTCTGGATTACAAGGAGACCCTGATGGGGGGTGGATTCAGTTTCGATAACCCCAACCCGCTGTGGGTAGATGAGCTGTCAAAGGCAGTGGCTGATATCATCGCAAGCGAGGTCAACCCGGTCGTAGCTTCTCATGGTGGACATGTCGATCTAATTGGAGTAGACGAGGGTAAGGCAATCATCGCCTTCGGTGGCGGCTGTCAGGGTTGCGGTATGGTCGATGTGACTCTCAAGCAAGGTGTTGAGGTAATGATCAAGGACAATGTACCCGGCATCTCAGAAGTCATTGACGCGACTGACCATGACGCTGGAACCAATCCATTCTACTGATTAGAATACCATTGGTACATCGTCTTCGTCATCATCAGAATCCGGAGCGGGGAGAGCCATAGAGTGAGCCCTCTCAAACGCCTCTCTGACTCTCTCCTCTATATTTCGAGCATCATCTAGAAGGCCTTGGACTGGAATCTCTCTGTCCATCAGCTCGCTGAGTCCCTCGACGGCTATGAGCGCGGCTCTAGCATCTGGATACATGGGATTGCACTCGGCTAACAGGGCAGTAACATCCAGGCCCCTGCGCTCGCCCTCTGCAATCAGATAACCAGCGATTCCAGCGACTATGCCCTGCTGAATCTGCTGAATTCCAGCATCTTCGAGTTGGGTTCTGCTAGTACCAGTGGATGCAACCCCCCACAAATCACTCTCCTCTTTGATTCCAAGGTCGTTGCTAACCACTCCATCGATTATGATTAGTCGATCAAATCCACCCCTGGTGAACCACTCCATGACAGTCTCTCCGAAATAGACATCATTCTCACTTGGGAACTGGATCTCTGAAGTGAACACGCCTAATCCATCTCCTTGATACACTCTGACCGGGTGCTTTGGAACTGAATCGTGAATAAGTGCAATTGCGGGGAATTTTGGGTGCATTACGGTCCCCATAGGAGATAATTCGAGTGTTTTGATGAGGTGAGAAGTAGCAATTACGCCAACTGAGCCAACAGTAGAGAATCCACATATTGCGGTTCCACCGAGTCCAGAGGGGTCGGCGTCAGCGTGCAGAACGAGTGGGTAAGCTCCGCTCGTGTACTCCTCCATGGTGTTGCCCCTCAATCGGAGATTATTGAAACCCACGACAAGAGACTTCTCGAATCCTAGAGATTCGCACTTACATTAGTTAAGGAATGCAGCGACAAATTAACACCCATGAAGCGTTGCGAGACCTGTGAGCGAGACTGGGAGCAGTGGAATTGGGCGAATCTACATCAAAGCGGGTAGCGAGGAGATAGATCTTTCTGGTTCTGCTAGAGAAGTCAGCGATAACTGGCTCAACATCACCAAGCAGGACACTTGGCAGTCGACTCTTTCCAGAATTAGGATGGCTCGCCAAGAGGCGATTAACAAGGCCATGGAAATAGTGGTAAAATCTGGGATTCCAGAGAGGGGTTCTGCCTTTAGACGGCTACTGGATACCTGTGGAGTCAAGAGGAAATCTGACGTCATACTAGCCGCAATACATTACCTCAGATCAGTTGAGAAGGAGAGAGATACTCCTCCAAGAGATGTAAGGACACTAATTGCACAGAGTGGCAAGTGGGATGAAGACGAGGTAGAGAAGTGGAATCTATCTCTCTACATCAATAGGATGCTCGACGGTTCATCCCCACTGTTGGAATATCCTGAAGGAAAGGCGCGCAAGAATCGTTTCGTTGTGTTAACGGGCGATGGAGTAGATCATCTTGAGAGTATGTCTCTGTGAGGATTTGCATGACGAAGGATCTGTCCTATACTTCTCATGTGGGCAAGAACCTCAGAGAGGCTGACTTGTCGGGTACCGACTTGCGTCGTGCCATCTTTGACGGAGCAGATTTGGAGGGTGCAGATTTGTCTGGGTGCGATTTGCGAGGAGCATCGCTGAAGCGTGCTAATCTCAAGAAAGCGGCTCTAGACCGTGCTGATCTAAGAGGAGCTCGGATGATTAAGGCGAATTTGGGGCTCTCAAATCTGCAGGGTGCACGACTAGACGGCGCAGATATGAGAGGAATCAGGGGCAAGTATGCAGTTTGGAGAGATGCTAACTGGTGGGATGCTACACTTGATGACTCCCTGAGAAGCTCGCTCTCAAAGAAGTGGCCGCAGAAGTAGTTACTCAGGGGCCAGTTTTGCCAGTCCTTCTCGCATCCAGTCGGGGACCTCCATCTTACTCTGAACCTCACTCATATCGGTGCATACCGTAACTTGATCCGAAGTCCAGCACAGCACTCCATCTTGGTTACGGAACTCGTATCTCCAACTGATTGATGTGTTGCCTATCTTCGGTACTGTCAAAGTGCATTGGATAGTGTCGCCATAAGCTACTGGATGGAGGAATTGGGTATCGCTATGGACGAGAGGAAAGGCGATCTTGTGCTCTGAAAGTATGGTGTTGTAGTGCATATCGCAAGAGTACTCCCAAGATTCTTCATAGAATCGATGGGCTAGATCCCAAAATCGTGGGTAGTAGACTATCTTAGCCAAATCGACCATCGGGAAGTCAACACGCCTCTGCGAAACGAAGGCCATGTTACTCGCGGGATGCTCCGGTTGAAGGCTGTTATGGAGGGACTACTGGTTCCTGACATGAGATAACATCCATTCCATTGGAATCGGATCGATGTAGATACTGAACCACCCTCCATGGCCACCATCTATTACGGAAACAAATGTAATATTGGCTCCTAATTGAGTTAGATTCTCCGCCATCTGTGCAGCCATTTCGTAAGATGATGTGT
>PBWO01000055.1 GCA_002727275.1 Methanobacteriota archaeon | reverse complement strand
TTTTCTATCACGACTGTGGCGCATTGGCATGGCAGGAACACGCAAAGGCAAGAGAATCGATGATCTCCCAGGATGGGCAAGACGCATACACGAAGAGTACGGTTCGCCCGAGCTATCGGATTTGCAAGATGTATTCCACGGACCATTGCTAGAGCGCCGGTCTGGTCTACGCAAGGATGATCTAATCGAGATTTTACTAGACGCTAGGGCCCTTCCCGGAGACACTGATCCGTGGGCCCGAGGTATGCTAATCGGGACTTCCCGCAACGCTGTCGAGATTCTGGATGAGAGTGGCGGATTCAGATCGATTGCAAGGGACGTAATCGTCGAAGTTAGGCTAGTCACTCACCTTAGACGCCCATACATCGAAGATAAGGAACTCCTGACCTTTGAGAAGGAGGATTTCAGACGTCGCTCGACTATGCAAGAGGAAGCCGAGCGAAGTGCTGATGGAAGTGATGATAGTCACCTCTGGGGTTGAGTAGATGTCAGATTTAGCCGCTAAGCAATGTGAACCGTGCGAGGGCGGTGTTCCCCCAATTAGCAAGGATGTGCAGTTTGCCCTATTGGAGCAACTTGCAGATGGGTGGAGCCTTATTAGAGGGCATCATCTCGAGAGAGAATGGTCGTTCTCCGACTTCGTTTCTGCTCTTGAATTCACCAACACAGCAGGAGCGATTTGTGAGGAGCAGGGGCATCATGCAGATTTCGAAGTCGGTTGGGGCAGAGTCAAAGCGATGATTTGGACTCACAAGATAGACGGTCTGACCGAATCAGATTTTGTTCTAGCGGCCAAGTTCGATAGGATTTAGGTGGGCGAATGTCGCATCAGTTCAGAAAGCACGTATTCGTGTGTACGAACGATAGAGCAGTAGACAACCCTAGAGGCTGTTGCAGTTCCAAAAACTCGTTGGAGATACTTACGCGTCTCAAACACGCTGCTCGTGCTGCTGGCTTAGATGATGTCCGAGTGAATAAGGCAGGGTGTCTCGACAATTGCGAGTATGGGCCAACCTGTGTAATCTATCCTGAAGGAACCTGGTACACCCTTCCGGATGATGATGAAGGACTGTTCAAAATACTCGAGCACCTGAAAGGCGGCGACTTGGCGGAAGAGTTCGTATTGGGTGATTGAATGCGTAAAGTGGTCTATCCAAAGGTCGGTGGAGTGGATTCTATACAAATCGTCGAAGAGGATGATCCAGTACCTGAACAAGACGAAATATGCGTCAGAATCCATCGCGCCGGCATCAATTTTGCTGACTTGATGATGAGACAAGGTCTGTACGGTTCCAACCCCGAATATCCATTCACCCCTGGATACGAGGCTGCAGGAGAAGTAATCTCAGTAGGCGAAGCAGTCAATGGAATCAGCAAGGGTCAGCGCGTATTGGCTATGACTGGATTCGGTGGCTATTCCGAGATGGTGTGCCTAGATGCTAACAGGGTTATTCCTCTACCTGATTCAGTATCATTTGACCAAGCAGCAGCTCTCCCAGTAACTTATGGCACGGCCTACCACATGCTGGTATATCTTGGCAATCTGTCCCAAGAAGATACGGTTTTGATCCACCATGCTGCTGGAGGAGTTGGTACCGCAGTAGCACAAATCTGTCAGGCCTACGGGGTCTCGAAAGTTATTGGGACGGCGTCGGCTCCGAAGAGGGAATTCGTAGAATCTTTGGGAATGTACTTTGTTGACAGTAAATCCGAGGATTTCGTCTCAGTATGCAAGTCGTTGACTGATGAAAAGGGAGTGCATCACGCCATAGACCCAGTAGGTGGTAAGCACCTGATGCGTTCATACAAAGCTCTACGTCGAGGCGGGAAATTGTACTGCTTTGGAGCGTCTTCTGCTGTCAAGGGTGAAAAGCGCTCGATGGCGACTGCCATGGCAATGTGGGCATCTACTCCCAAATTTGACCCATTGAAGATGATGAGATCTAACAAAGCGGTGTTCGGCGTTCACATGGGACTACTCGACGATGCTTCCATCTTCAAGGGCCATCTGGAAGCACTCTCGGACATGCTACTGAAGGGACAAATCGACCCAATTATAGACTCAGTATGGCGATTTGAGCAAGTATCTGACGCTCAGAGGCACATGCATGATCGGAAGAATCGTGGAAAGATCCTACTGGACTTCTCGTGAAAGATTGCTCCGGAATCCCATTGTAATCCCAGTGATTAGAGTTTGACTGGCCTTGTTGCTCCGCAAGCTTGACACTTCAGGAGGCTCGTCCTGCCTTCCTTGATAAATCTAGTATCGGGTGCACGGCACTGGCCACACAGGATGAATGACTTGACGTATGCAACGAGTTTTTCCTTGATCCGGATTGGTGGAACTCTTCCCTTGAACATCACGCGGACTTGCTCCCGGGTTCCTGATGTCCCTAATTCATTGAGCAGGAACTGGTAGACGTGATTGGCATCTCTGTCCATGGCACTGACGATGTCGGAGAAATTCCGCAGAATAGTCTGACTGCCCTCAATGAGAACGTCAGGCTCAGGCATGGTCCAACGTGACCTCTCGCTGATGTCCTTGGGGATGCGCTCACGGGCGCGGTCCAGTAGTTCATCGTAGTCGTAGTCTGCCATCGGCTTAGCGAACCGTGACTCCTTTTTCACCTCACCGGGGATAGATCAGTCTTGCGAACGCTCAAAGAACCGAACCGCACAGCGGTGCTATGAGCTCGGACCTCGAGGTCAAGGTGGCTCGAACACATCCCGATGCTAAGATGCCAACCATGGGTAGCAAGCACGCTGCTGGCTGGGACTTGTATGCGCTCGAGGATACCGATGTCCCGTTCCGTAAGAGTATGAAACTACGGACTGGCCTACATGTTGCAATACCGGTTGGTTACGAGGGGCAGGTCAGGGCCCGTTCTTCATTGGGCTCAAAGGGCCTGATTCTGCCGCACAGCATAGGGACCATAGATGCGGATTACCGAGGCGAGTTATTCGTACTCATGACTTGGATTGGCGAGGGTGATTCATACACAGTGAAGGCAGGAGAAAGAATTGCTCAGTTACTCATTTCACCCATTCCAGAAGTGGCTTTCTCAGAGGTGTCTTTTGATGAACTGGGTGAAACCGAGAGAGGAGAAGGGGGATTCGGCAGCACGGGCCGGTTCTGACCTAAAGCAGGATTTCCCATATCCTACCCCCGGTGGGTTCATAGATGCCCATTAGTGGGACGGTTTGATGCCAGTCAGTATAGAGGACTTGCGAGGCAAGGTTGACCAGTATCGCAAGAATGGACTGAATACTCAGCAGATTGCAGATGAGTTGTCCCTATCTCAGACTACTATAGATTGGCTTTCCTCAAGTGGCGCGGCCACAGAAGAGAGACCTTCGGACATCAGAGTGGGGTGGCGCTCCATAGCTGTAAAGGCCGGAAGAATCGAGGCGGCCTCTTACATCTTCGTCGATATCATCGATGAGGAGATTGGTGACGAGGTCGATGCGATTGTCGGCATCAGCCTCAATGGAATCGCCTTTGCCCAGGCAATTGCCGGGCAGATGGATTTAGATTTAGCAATCAGTAGAAGCATCAGCGAAGACGAGGGAGGTCACCTCTCGGAAGTCTTCGCTGGAGTCTCGGGCAAGAGCGTTGTAGTTGTTGATGATGTCATTTCTTCAGGGACAACGATGCGCAAAACCATCAGGAACCTCAGGTCAGCTGGAGCTGACGTCAAACTCTGCTTGGTGCTCGCAAACAAGTCGAACAACAACGAAATCGAGGGGACTCCCCTCCGTGGACTAGTCAGAGTGGTAACAGTCTGAGGGAGTAGGATGCACTGGGCGGACCATACCGCGCAGACGCTCTCAAGTCGAGGCGATTCTCAAATCATTGCATCCGGAATCACTCCCTCTGGAGAATTCCATGTCGGACACTTGCGCGAGATCCTGACTGCTGAAATGATTCATCGCGCTTGTCTTGATGCTGGAATGGAGTCGCGCTACATCTTCATCGTAGACTCGATGGATCCGCTTCGCAGAGTGTATGATTTTCTATCCGAAGATTACCAGCAATACATCGGACACCCTCTGGCCTACATACCGGCTCCTGATTCAGGCGGTAATCCGGACCCCGATGGTGGAAGTTATGCTGATTACTTCCTAAATCCATTCCTAGCTGCTCTGAAGGAGATAGGGGTTGAGCCGGAAGTAGTAATGAATCATGAGACCTATGAAAGTGGTGCTTTCGCGGAAAAGACTCATTCAGCAATTGAGCAGCGAGATGAGATACGACGCGTCATCGAGGATGTATCTGGCAGAGAAGTTCCTGAAGACTGGTATCCATACAACCCGGTCGGCTCCGATGGCAGCCTTGACGGAGTCAAGGTTACTAGATACGAGCGGCCGTACGTGTATTGGATTGATAGACAAGGAGTCGAAGGTAAATCGGACATCAGGACTGCCGAGGGGAAGATGCCATGGAGAGTAGACTGGGCCGCCAAGTGGGGAATTCACGGAATTACTTGTGAGCCTGCAGGAAAGGACCACGGTGCTGCAGGAGGTAGTTACGATACTGGTATTCCAATCTGTCAGATGCTGGGCAGCGAACCACCACACAAGATGGTATACGAGTGGATACAACTCAAAGGAATGGGCCCAATGTCCAGTTCTACAGGACTGACAGTCGGCCCTATGGATGCTCTCGCGCTGGTGCCTCCTGAAATCATGCGATACGTGATTTCTCGAAGTAAAGTTGGGCGGCATATCGACTTCGATACAGGCCCTGCTCTATTCGCGACTGCTGACGAGTATGAGAGATTAGTAGCAAATCCTCCTAGTGGATCTGATGGTGAATTGTCGCGGCGTCAACAGGTTGCTCGTGACACTCAACTGGGCTCACTAAGACTCAGTCAAACTAAGAGAGGTGCAAATCCTGCGGACTCGGTTGCAGGAGTTTCGTTCCGCCATCTATCGATGCTAGCTCAGATTAAGTCTAGTGACGAAGATGTATGGGAGTCTCTGAGGAAGTCAGGACACTTGGAAGGAGAACCTGGAGATTCGCTATTCGGAAGGTTGCGAAGGATGCGTAATTGGGTTGATGGGCCGCACTTCCCTGATGCTGCAAAGGTCGAGATTAGAACCAGAATATCAGACGAGGCGAGAGAAAATCTGACTGACGAGCAAGTTGGATTCCTCTCAGCCCTGGGTGCAGCCCTATCAGATTGTAACTGGAACGAGGGTGAAATTAGTAGTTGCATCAAGTCCGCTGCATCTGAGACTGGAGTTGGTGGAAGAGATGCTTATGTTGCATTATATTGGGTCATTCTAGGCAAGAGTCACGGGCCCAAGGCATCATCTCTAATTGCAGAAATGGACAGCTTTAGTGTACTGTCGTTATTCAGTGAAGTATAGAGTAGCGAAGAATGTGCTGCCGTAGCAAAGCATATCCCTGCAGGGCTCTTAGGGAAATTAATGGCGCAAACATTGACAAAAAAGGAATTGGTCTCCATTTTTGCTCCAGCAATACTTTCCCTTCTATTTGCCATTACAACTTATATTAGCTACACACAAAATCCAGAATGCTCACAATCAGTAAGCGCCGGTCAATGTTGGGACTTTAGACCTCTACTATTTCGTGCATTCTCATTTCTAACGCTAATACTAACTATTTTTTCGCTAATACTAACATTTTTTTCAGTACACAGGTATAGACTTCGGAAGCGTTCGTCCTCATAGGGTGCTCTCTGATTCAGAGTGAACCTATCTCTAGGAGTCTAGGCTCGGGCATCCCATTCATCGCCTCAGCAATCGCCTCAACTTCCATGTGAGCTCCTGCCATTGTAGTCACGAATGGGATGTTCAACTCAACTGCGAGTCTGCGCATCATATTGCCATCGAGTACTGCTCCGCCTGTCGAGCGAGGTGTGTTGATGATTAGGTGGATCTTGCCCTGCCTCATTAAATCCAGTGCGTCTGGGCTGCGACGCTCGGCGATTCTGTAACAGGTCTGGACATCGAGTCCTCCGACATCTCGAAGCACATGAGCCGTTCCACGGGTCGCATACAAGGTGAAACCCATCTCTTGAAGCCTGCGAGCCTCGTCAATGATGCCTAACTTATCACCGTCCTTGACGGTTATGTATACTCCTCCCTCTACCGGGACAGGAAGTTCAGTTGCTAGCCTGGCCTTGAGATAGGCAGCAGAAGCTCTTGCGTGGGACCCCATAACTTCTCCAGTAGATTTCATCTCGGGACCAGGAGCTGGATCTAGTCCTCTCAATTTGATGAATGGGAACACTGGTGCCTTTACACAGACTGCATCTGTCTGAGGAACGGGGACATCGAGATCTGCTAGTTTGTCACCTATTGCTAGTCTGGCTGCGATTCTTGCCAGTGGCACTCCGGTAGCCTTGGCCACGAATGGGAAGGTACGGGATCCTCGAGGATTTACCTCAAGCACATACAGCACTTCGTCGCGGATTGCATACTGGATGTTGAAGCAGCCTCTGATTCCCAACTCCACGCCGATGCGCTTAGTCCAGTCCTCGACCTCGGCGAGTACGTTCTCTGCGATGTTCTGGGGAGGGATGAAACAGGTCGAGTCTCCAGAATGGATTCCGGCTTCTTCGAGGTGCTCCATAATTGCACCAACTAGCACCTCATCCCCATCACAAACTGCATCGACATCGAGTTCGATGGCATTCCCTAGGTACTCATCGATTAGCAAGGGCCTGTCAGGAGCAAGGTAGGCTTCACCCATGTAAGCATCGAGTTGCTTGTCATTAGAGAGAATCTCCATCCCACGCCCACCTAGAACATACGATGGTCGAATCAGTACTGGATATCCAATCTCATGCACTGCTCTTCTGACTTCTTCGGGAGTGGTGGCAGTAGAGCCGCGGGGCATTCTCAACCCATTTCTTGCAGCGAAGGTTTCGAATCTCTCTCTATCACTTGCCTCATCCACTGCATCGGGCGAAGTTCCTTCCATCACAAGATGCAGTCCCATTGTGGAAAGGTGTGGCATATTACCAGCCAGAGGTAGTGCGAGGTTGATTGCCGTCTGTCCGCCGAACTGCAACAGGATTCCATGTGCCTTCTCCCTGAGCAGGACCTCAGAGACGAACTCAAGAGTTAGTGGGTCGAAGTATAGCCTGTCACTTGTGTCGAAATCCGTAGAAACGGTCTCGGGGTTGTTGTTAATGATGATAGCCTCATGTCCCAAATCGCGAATTGCACCAACTGCGTGAACACAGCCGTAGTCGAACTCTATTCCCTGGCCAATCCGGATCGGGCCGGAGCCGATAACAACAATGCGTTGCTTTAGAGACTCGTCCAATCCAGGAACATAATCCACTCCTATCGGAGCTGAACCGCCCTCATAGGTGGCGTAGTAGTATGGAGTAACTGCGGCGAATTCGGCTGCGCAGGAGTCGACCATTCTGAATACGGGATGTATGCCAAGTTCGTGTCGTCTGTGAGTGACTGCTGCCTCATTTGAACCCTCAGGAAGGAGTTTGTAGCCAGATTCAGGGAATCCTGCAAGAGCATCAGCAATGTGCAGGTCAGTGAACCCGGCACCTTTCCACAGCCTCATCTCAGAATCAGGTATCTCGGATGGTGAAAGGCCGATTTCTCCGGCTGCCCTAATTTCAGTCTCGATGGCTGCCATGTTCTCGAATCGGTGCAGGAACCATCTGGTCACACCGCCCGACATATCCCTCACATCTTCGATTGAGTAGCCTCTCCGGAAGGCTTCAAACAGAGCTCCCATGCGCCTGTCTGAAGGAATCCTGAGCCAATCTTCGAGAAGGGCCTCTGGCAGAGGCTCAAAGGCACGCTCGTCCATCGACTCACCGCCAGAAGCATCCGCCATGGTTAGAGGCCTGGGGTGAGGTTGACCATACTCTAGGCTGGCCCAAGCCTTCAGGAAGGCCTCCTCAAATCCTCGGCCTATGGCCATCACTTCTCCCGTGGATTTCATCGATGTCCCAATGGTGCGATCCGCGGTTCGGAACTTGTCGAACGGCCAACGTGGAATCTTGACGACGCAGTAATCCAATGTGGGCTCGAAGGCCGCTGTGGTCCCTTCTCCAGTGATCGGATTTGGCAGTTCATCGAGAGTGTAGCCTACCGCAATCAGTGCGGCCATTCTTGCAATTGGGTATCCAGTAGCCTTTGATGCAAGGGCAGATGAGCGCGATACCCGAGGGTTGACTTCTATGACCCGGTACTCTCCAGTTGATTGTTCGACTGCAAACTGAACATTGCACCCGCCTTTGATGTTAAGTCTCCTGATTAATTTGAGGGCAGCATCCCTGAGCATCTGGTGGTCACGGTCGGATAGTGTCTGCTGAGGAGCTACGACGACAGACTCTCCGGTATGCACCCCCATTGGATCCAGATTCTCCATTGTGCACACGATAATTGAGTTGTCAGCACTATCACGCATGACCTCGTATTCATGCTCCTGCCAGCCCAGAATACTCTCCTCGATCAGAACTTGTCCGATTGCAGAGTGTAAAATCCCCTGACTAGCTATCTCGACCAATTCACCTGTGTTGTGTGCAGATCCTCCCCCTAGTCCGCCCAGAGTGAATGCCGGTCTGATGAGAAGAGGGAATCCTCCCAACTTGTCAACCGATTCGAGGACTTGTTCAATCGAATCACAAGCAATTGCCTTGCATACTGGTAGGTCGATTTCCTCACAGACTTTCTTGAACAAGTCTCTATCTTCTGCCTCATCGATTGCCGCAAGGTTGCAGCCAATCAACTCGACTCCCAACTCATCCAGAGAGCCGTCGTGGGCTAGGGCGGCGGCTATGTTTAGAGCCGTCTGGCCACCCATTCCCGCCAATAGTGCATCGGGCTTCTCAACTTCCATAATCCGCTTGACAACCTCGGGGAGAAGTGGCTCGATGTAGATGCGGTCGGCCATCTCGGGGTCGTTCTGAATAGTTGCAGGATTAGAGTTGATGAGGACGACTTCGTAGCCATCTGCCCTGAGTGCCCTGCAAGCCTGCGAGCCCGAGAAGTCGAATTCAGCGGCCTGGCCGATTCTAATCGGCCCACTGCCGAGAATCACGACCTTGTTGATGTCGTCCCTCCTAGGCATAGCCATCACCTCTCCTAGCAACAGCCTTTGGGCCATCGGCCATGTGCTCTGCTACTATCTGCGAAAAACGGTCGAACAGTGGCGATGCGTCGTGCGGTCCTGGACAGGCCTCGGGATGGAACTGGATGGTAAAGGCAGGTTTACCCACTAAGTCCAAGCCCTCAACGGTACGATCGTTAGCGTTGATATGTCGAACAGTGAAATCGGCTTGCAGAGTATTCTCACCGGCTTCTGAGCATGCACCTGTAGGGGGAGGGGCAAGCATTCCCTTGTCTGGGTCTTCAACTGCAAAACCATGGTTCTGACTGGTGATATGTACCCTACCGGTCTCCAAATCTACCACAGGCTGGTTAGCACCTCTGTGCCCATATCTTAGCTTGTATGTGCGGAGACCTGCTGCTAGGCCCATCAGTTGATGGCCCAAACATATTCCCATTACAGGCATATCAGCGCGTACAGCCGCAGCAAGGGATTCTCTAGCAGCAGTAGCATCTCCTGAGTGAGCAGGGTCTCCAGGGCCATTCGATGCAAAGAGCGCATCCGGCCCCCAGTCTGATACAATCTGTTCAAATGGCAAAGATGCGGGGCACCAGACTACTTCGAAGCGCTGGCACAGCTCTCGCAAGATGTTGTACTTGATGCCACAGTCTAGAGCTGCTAGCCTAGGAAGTGGATTACCTTCGTAATCAGTCGCCCCTGGGTTGAGTAAGACAGCATCATCTCGAGAAACGGAAGCTACCAAGTCATCCTCATCGGGGGGCGTCATCGCAGAGAGGATTTTGCGCATCTCATCTGCCCTTTCCTCGGGGCCGAAAACACATAGCACGGTTCCGTGCTCCCTTACTCTTCGAGTCAGAGCCCTAGTGTCGACTCCTTGAATTCCGGGCACACCATGTGCTGAAAGGAAGTCGTGCACACTGCCTACCGAATCTCTGTGATCTGGATTGGTCATCAACTGCTTGCAGACTACACCCCTGGGGTGAACTCCGGCTGACTCGGAAATACCGGGGAGAATGCCGTAATTTCCGAGCAGAGGCCACGTGAAAGTTAGAACCTGTCCTGCGAAAGAGGGGTCCGTGAGACTCTCCTGATAACCGCACATACCGGTTGTGAAAACTAGTTCCCCTTGAGCAATTATCTCAGAGCCAAACAGGCTTCCTTGGTAGCTGGTGCCGTCGGCCAGTAGGAGTAAACCTGGTGAGCCACTTGGCTGTTGGCGCTCGGTGGCATCAAGCAGAGAGTCAGCCGCATCTGTGAAAGATGGAGGGTTAGAAACTCCCGGAACGCCAGCGCCGGGGATGAACCCCCGAGGCGGTGTCGTACCCGACATCAGCAATCGTGTTTGAGTGCCCCTCTTAATCATTGAGAATTGCTTTCGCGATTCTGAGTCTCAATTGGCTCATTCTTCTTCAAGATTTACTACTCTCTTTCCGCGTTCGCTAGGAACGACTTCTATTTGTCCTCCAGCGAACTTTGAGGATTCTTCGATAGGTCCCAACCAGGAGTCCATGAACACTCCAAGCGCTGCTACTTCGGAGTGTGGCTGATTGCCAATTGAGACGTTATGATCAGCAATTGAGAATAATTCTGCAGGGACCTTCGTACCGCCCACTACAATCACTGCTGGTTTGTCCTTCGGAATCTCTCCAGTGACCTTTCTCCATGACTCTCCGTACATCGTCAGATGAATCACTGTACCTGAGACGGCAAATCTTCTCAGCCAATTCATTGGTTTGGGCTCGAAATGGCAGTCGAGGTTGCCTCCGAATCTTTCCGAGACTGAGTTCCATGTCTCGATAGCAGAATCGTCCTCCTCGCCGGCAAGAATAACTTCGTCTGCACCGAATGCTCTAGCGGTCAGACCTAGATGAGAAGTGATTCTCTTATCCCGCTCACGTCGGTGTCCAAGTCTGAGAACTGAGACTCTGAAATCCCCGGTCATCGACCTCATACGAGAGGCGGGACTTCATCAGCCTGACTCTCCATGGAAGCCTCTTGTTCAGGAGTGACATCGATATCCATGCTCATCATTGAGCCGCGCACCCATTCGAGCAGGATTGAATCAACTTGCATCTTTGTAGCCAGATGAATTAGGATTGCTAGGATTGCTAGTCTGCCAGAAGAGACTAGGGAATCGTCAGTCTCAATATCTCCCATCAACAAGGCCCTTCCAACTGGCTCCATGACAAAGAATGCGGCTAGTACGGCTAGGACTCCTCCAGCGTTGGAAGGTAGTGACTGGCCCTTTTCTCTACCCATAGTGAGTAGAATAGTTGCAACCAGAGTAAGGGCGGGGACGATGAGGCTTAGTCGATAGAATGTGAAGTCGCCTATCATCGAGTTAGGGAGATCTGAGTCCCCAAGAGTATCGCCTCCGTTATGGATTGACAACCACCAGAATAGAATTGATGCTATTGCTAGTGCCCCTGAGGTGCGTCCTCTCTCTGAAATCATATCTCTGATTTGATGGCGATCTTCGGGCTTAAGTCTCTGAACTATAGACTCCATCATTTCCATGTTGTAAGCAGAAGTAGCGTCATCTACCCCGTTTACGGCAAGTACGTTATCCGCAGTCTGAATGACCTCGTCTGGAGAGTCATCTCCCAGTACCATCGAGGGATTGCCTCTCCGTCACATCATAAAGCATGCGTCGGATGGGGTAACTGATATGGCCGACTGGCGACCTATGTTGATTCGCCGAAATGACGGTTTTCCACGTATAATGGGCGTTCTAAACATCACTCCTGACTCATTTCATGAGGAATCTAGACTAAATTCCACCGAATCTGCAGTCACAAGGGCTGTTGGGATGGTCGAACAAGGTGCGGATTGGATTGACATCGGAGGTGAGTCGACTCGTCCAGGGGCTATCCCAGTTAATGCTGAAGAAGAGGCTGCTAGAGTCGTTCCCATAGTGAGGGCTGTTCGTGAGGCTTTGCCCAAAACCTGCATCTCGATAGATACCCGCAGATCCTCCGTAGCCAGTCGGGCCCTAGATGCTGGTGCTGACTTGGTCAATGATGTCTCAGCTCTGTCTGACCCAGAAATGGCTGACCTAGTTGCTAACAGAGGTTGTCCAATCTGTGTGATGCACATGCAAGGGACGCCTGAGGACATGCAGAACAACCCGAGTTACCAAGATGTGGTGGATGATATCAGAAATACCCTCGGTAAGGCCTTGTCAATGCTCACAGATTTAGGTGTTGATTCAAGTATGATAGTCGCCGATCCTGGTATAGGCTTCGGTAAAACTCTCGAGCACAATCTATCACTGCTGGCTTCGGGAAGGGATGTGGTCCCTGACCACAGGATGCCTCTGATGTGGGGAGTCAGCCGGAAGTCGATGTTTTTTCATCTGCTCAATCGTGAATCTACCGATGATAGGCTTGCAGGGAGTCTTGGGGTTGCTGCTAGAGCGAAAGACAAGGGAGTCGATATCATCAGGGTGCATGATGTCGCAGAGCATGCAGACCTGTTCGCTGCGATGGATGCTTTGAGGTGAAAGATGTCTGAACTAAGTAAGAATGTAGTCGATATAGACGAAAATCTCAGACTCGTTGGAACAGCGCACATCAGCTCGGCCTCAGTCGAACTGGTGCGCAGTCAAATCGAAGAATGGTCTCCCGATTTGGTAGCAGTAGAGTTGTGCGAGTCGCGTAAGGCCTCGCTACTCGAACCAGATGCCCTCGACAACGAGGATCTGCTGAAGATTCTCAATGAAGGGAAATCGCACATGATTCTGCTGCAGTCCGCTCTAGCAGCTGAGCAGCGCAGAATGGGAATATCATCCGGCGAAAAACCCGGGGCTGAGTTGTTGGCTGCAATAGAGGCTGCCGAAGAAGCCGATATTCCAGTCGAGTTGATCGATAGAGATGTTCTGATTACCCTTAGAAGGGCTTGGTCAAAAATGGGTTTCATCGAGAAGTTCCGAGTTCTAGATGCTCTCCTATGGCAGGAAGACGACGATGAAGGGGCCAGTGTGGAGGAACTTCTGGAAGACTCTGATATGCTCTCCAAACTGATGGAGGAGGCCAGAGAGGTCGCTCCTGCTGCAGGCTCAGTGCTGATTGATGAGAGAGATGCTTTCCTTGCCGGCAGAATTCAACAGATTAGAGGGCGTGGGAAGATACTCGCTGTTGTTGGAGCGGGTCACCTCAATGGGATTCAGGAGAATTTAGCCGAGCCGGCGATGGAAACGGCTTCTCGAATTGCTGAGTTAAGCGTCGAGCCCCGTAAGGCAATCTGGCCCAAGGCACTGATGATTGCTATTCCTCTATTCCTCTTTGGTGCCGTGGCTTGGATGGGGTACAATGGGGAGATTGAGGCAATCAAACAGACTGCTGTGGCATGGTTGGCCATCAATGCAGGACTAACTGGGCTAGGAGTTCTTCTCGCTCGGGGCCATCCGCTCTCGATCTTGGTTGGAGCGGTGGCTTCGCCGATTACCTCTCTCAACCCTTTCCTCGCAGCGGGTTGGTTCGCCGGTTATACTCAACTGAAAATAACCCCGCCTACGGGCGGTGATGCTCAAGCATTTCTAGACTTGAATGAGCTATCCTTGTTCTGGAAGAATCGGGTTGGAAAGGTGCTGATGGTGACTGCTATGGGTAACTTTGGCTCAGTCGTAGGGACTTGGGTTGCCGCTGCGGGTATTGCAAGTCTGCTATTCTGAAGATAGCGAAGACTCATTTGCCAATGTGACCTGTCCGCCCTCGTAGAGGGCGGAATATGGTCAATTATGGCTTTGTGATAGACAACCGCAAATGCATCGGATGCCATGCCTGCACAGTCGCTTGCAAATCTGAGCACGACGTTCCGATTGGAGTCAACAGAACTCATGTGAAGTACATTGAGAAGGGCACTTACCCAGACGTTACTCGCGAGTTCAGTGTTCATCGCTGCAACCACTGTGAAGATTCACCGTGTACCACCATCTGCCCTACCACGGCCCTGTTCACACGCTCTGATGGTATCGTCGACTTCGATGATGACCGATGCATTGGCTGCAAGTCGTGTATGCAGGCATGCCCCTATGATGCCTTGTATATCGACCCAAATAAGGGGACTGCGGCCAAATGCAACTACTGCGCCCACAGAATTGAGCATTCCTACGAACCATCTTGTGTCATAGTATGCCCCGTCGAGGCGATTATCTCTGGAGATCTCGATAATCCCAACTCATCGATTTCGGGCTACCTTTCTGAGCATGAGACTACTGTGCGAAAGCCAGAGTCTGGGGCCAAACCAAACGTATTCTACGTCGAGACTAGTGAAGAGAGCCTTGACCCTCACGCTACCGAACGCTCTGGTGAATATCTGTGGACCGATCAAGCGGCAGGTGTTGGGCACTTTGCCAAGTATGCTGAGCGAAGGGCCGGAGCTGCTGATACTCAGTCGATGATTATCCAATTGGCTCTTGAGAAAAAGGCACGGGCCGCTGCACCTAGAGATCGAGCGATAATCCGTGATGTAATGGAAAAGCTCGATGATGAGGAGAATGTCAAGCGCAGTTACGACCAGCCTTCGAAGGGCGTGCTGTGGGGCTGGGAGGTCTCTGCATATGTCTTCACCAAAGCTGTAGCATGCGGAGCGTATCTGGTTGCAATGCTGATGATGCTAGCAGGACATCTAGAGATGACTGACGGGTTGTGGTGGAGGCTTCTGATAGTCAGCATCTCCTTCCTAGGAATCACCGGGATTCTATTGGTCATTGACCTAGACCGACCCATGAGATTCCTGTATGTGATGCTGCGACCCAATTGGGACTCCTGGCTCGTCAAAGGAGCCTACTTACTGGGTGTATTTGGAGGTGTTCTCGGCTGCAGTTTCCTAGTTCTTCTGCTGGACTTAGATCGCATCTATCTAGAGTATCTCGCCTATGCTGGAATCCCTCTTGCTCTTCTGACCGGAATCTACACCGCCTGGCTATTGCAGCAAGCCAAGGGCAGGTCATGGTCAAGTGATCGCGCCCTGACGGCCAAGATGACGTTCGAGGTACTAGTTGCCGGTGCAGCCTGCGTCGCCTTGTTATCTCCGACTAACCTGCTTCTGTCTGCTTTAGCCATACCCTGCCTAATCCTAGTCGCTTGGCATGGCCACAGGACGATTATCGATCCGCAACTGGAGACTCTACATTGAGGTGAGAAGATGGCGAGGACCTTTATTGAGAAAATCGCTCAAAAGATGAGGATCATCCCTGATCTCGACCGTGCTCATTCTTCTGGCAGTACTGACGAATTGCGCAAGTACCCCAATCCGGAAAACTGGCACGACCATGTTGAGTTGGATGCACAAGAGTGGCCAAAGATGGTCGAGAGGAGATTTTCACTAGTACCTACCACTTGCTTCAACTGCGAGTCTGCCTGTGGAATGCTAGCCTATGTTGACAAGGACACAGGTGAGGTGGCGAAGTTCGAAGGTAACCCACATCACCCGGGAAGCAGAGGAAGGAACTGCGCTAAGGGCCCTGCTACAATCAATCAAATCAATGACACAGAGAGAATATTGTACCCGCTCAAGCGAGTTGGGAAGCGCGGCGAGGGCAAGTGGCAGAGGATCTACTGGGACCAAGCTCTTGATGAGATTTCAACAAAAATCAGAGCCTCGCTCAAGACCGGAGCCAAGGACAAGGTAGTGTATCATGTCGGCAGGCCGGGGAATGAAGGATACGTCGAGAGGGTGCTGAAGGCTTGGGGAGTCGATGGGCACAACAGCCACACCAATATCTGTTCATCTGGGGCCCGAACCGGATACAGTCTATGGCACAAGCACGATCGTCCATCACCCGACCATTCCAATGCAAAGGTCATTCTTCTAACATCCTCTCACTTGGAGACTGGGCACTACTTCAATCCACATGCACAGAGGATTTTGGAGGGCATGATTGACGGTGCCAAACTGATTGTAATTGATCCCAGACTCTCCAACACCGCTTCCATGGCAGACCATTGGTTGCCGACATGGCCCGGCTCCGAAACTGCCCTATTCCTAGCTTGGGCAAGGATGATTCTGGAGCGCGAACTCTACGATAGAGACTTCCTAGAAAATTGGGTCAACTGGGAAGACTGGTTGCAGGCTGACCACCCCGACGAGCCTAAGACCTTCGAGCGATTTGTCGAGTTGCTATTAGAAGAGTACGCAGAATACACCCCTGAGTTCGCGGCTTCAGAGTGCCGTATTCCTATTGAGCAAGTGATTGAGGCGGGAGAGGTTGTAGCAAATGCGGGAAGCAGGCTCAGCACCCATGTGTGGCGCTCGGCTGCAATAGGAAATCTAGGTGGCTGGCAGGTTGCCCGGGCTCTTCACCTGCTGAATGTTCTGACTGGGAGTGTAGGAACAGAAGGGGGTACATCTCCGAACTCGTGGTCGAAATTCAGCCCTGAACTGTTCGACGAACCGGAAGCCCCTGACGGTTGGAATGAGTTGCACTTCCCTCCCGAGTACACTCTAGCACACTATGAGATGAGTCACATACTGCCTCATCTAATCAGAGACGGACGTGGAGAGATCGATGTCTACTTCACCCGAGTCTTCAACCCAGTCTGGACCTATCCTGACGGATTCTCCTGGATGCGGATGCTTGAGGGAGAGGATAGTATCGGTTGCCACATCGCGCTGACCCCTACTTGGAATGAGACTGCCTTCTTCGCGGACTACGTCCTACCGATGGGTCACGCATCTGAACGCCACGATATCAACTCATACGCCACGTCCGCGGGCAAGTGGGTGGCGTTCCGGCAACCTGTATTGCGAGAGTTTGCCCGTAGAGAAGGCAGGGATGTCAAGTTCACCAGCGAGGTGAATCCTGGAGAGGTTTGGGAAGAGGATGAATTCTGGAACGAGCTATCATGGAGGATTGACGATGGTACCATGGGTATCCGCGAGCACTTCATGAGTCCGTACAGAGAAGGCGAGAAAATTACCATCGATGAGTACTATCAGTACACCTTCGAGAGGGTTCCGGGACTTACAGAGGCAGCAGCCGAGGAGGGATTGGATGCTCTAGGATACATGCGCAAGCACGGCGCCTTCCTGATTGAGGAATCGACTTATTCCAAGCATGAAGAGGAGGGTTGGCCCACCCCCAGTGGAAAGCAGGAGTTCTACTCAAACACCATGGTCGAGTTCGGATACCCGGAGCATTCTATCCCCCACTATCGTGTCAAGAGTCATGTCCACCCTGATAACCTGCAAGGTGAAGATGAGTACTGCCTGCTCCCCAACTTCCGCCTGCCACAGCACATTCACTCAAGATCGGCCAATGCTAAGTGGCTGGTCGAGATTGGGCATCGCAATCCAATCTGGATTCATCCCAAAGATGCTGACAAACTCGGAGTCTCGGAAGGAGACCTGCTCAAAATTGAGACTGAGATTGGTTGGTTCGTAGACAAGGTATGGGTTACTGAAGGCATCAAGCCTGGAGTAGTCGGGTGCTCGCATCACATTGGACGCTGGAGGCGCTCGCAGGACCAAGGCAACAAGTTCCTGAGCAATGAGGTGCAGATAGAGGACATAGGAGGAGGCAAGCAGAAGATGAGGACAGTCTCGGGAGTTTCTCCTTGGGAGTCTGAGGATCCGGATACCAACCGGATTTGGTGGCGAGATGGAGGGGTGCATCAGAATATCACTCACGCCGTGCAGCCGGATCCGATTAGTGGGGCGCACTGCTGGTTGCAGAAGGTTCGGCTTAGCCGCCCTTCAAAGGATGAGAAATATGGTGATGTTGAGGTCGATACAGAGAAGTCATTCGAGTACTACAAGCGTTGGAATGAGATGGCCAAACAGCGCGAGACTCATCCCCGAAGAGAAAGGAGGCCGTTATGGATGAAGAGGCCGTTGTCTCCGAAAATGGAGCACTGGTACATCGAGGACTAATCTGCTAGGATGCCCCATGAAATGGCGTCCCAGCCTCGCTCATGCATGTAATAGAAGACCATCTTGAGAGAAACGTCGGCAGCGAGGAAAGTCCCTCCGTGCTCCAAGTGTCCTGTCATCGCTACGACTATGGCTGCACCGGTCAAAGAAGCAATGGCCCTCCAAGTGGTCGCCTTAATCAAAGTCCGCTTACGCGTCTGCCCCATGTTAACTGGAGGGGCGGCCTTTGCATCTGACAAATAATACCAACGGTCATCAAACAAATCATCAAGTGATTTCTGTAGTCAGTTTGGACTGCCATCAATGAACAGGAGCAGTGTCTGGGACGTCAACATCCTCGAGGCCCCAATCAGACCAGCTCCATGCCCTCTCATGGAAGTAGTACAGGAACATCTTGGTTATCACCTCGATACTAGCTATTCCGAATCCCACGGTCCAACTACCGGTGATGACTCTGGCGATAATAATCGTGTCAGTTGTAGCAATAAATCTCCAACTGAATGTCTTTACAATACTACGAGTTCTGTTTGCGTGCCCTGTGCCGGGTATGTGTTCTGCCATGCGTGGCGCTCGAATCCATCATGGATAACTCCTCCTACGGCAGATTAAGACTTAGAATCAGCAAGATTCGATGATTACAGCGATTCCTTGCCCACCGCCTATACATGCCGTGGCAACTCCATACTTACCGCCACTTCGCTTGAGTTCATGGGCCAAAGTTAGGACCAGTCTAGTCCCAGTTGCAGCAAGAGGGTGGCCTAGGCCGACTGCCCCTCCGTTGACATTGACCCTGTCAATGTCTAGGCCTAGTTCCTGTATGCAAGCTACTGCTTGGCCGGAAAATGCCTCGTTAATCTCCCATCTATCAATATCCTCGATACTGAGGCCTGCTCGATCCAGTGCTAGTCTACTGCTCGGCACTGGCCCGTAAGCCATAATCGAGGGGTCTAGCCCTACTATTCCCCAATCTACTATTCTAGCTAGTGGTTCATCCCCATCTGCTGCAGCCCTCTCCGCAGATTTCAGGACAACAGCGGCTGCTCCATCAACTACTCCAGATGCATTGCCTGCAGTAACGAGTGAATTGGGGCCAAAATGCGGCCTCAGGCTGGAGAGTGATTCAACTGTAGTATTTCGTACAAAGTGATCCTCGTGGGCTGCGGTAACTTTGCCATCATGAGTCTCAACCTCAACGATTTCGCACTCGAAGAGTCCTGAGTCGATGCTCTGTTCGGTTCTAGAATGGCTAAGCGCTGCGAACTCGTCTGCTTGTTCTCTGGTCACGCCGACCTTGTGACATAGCCTGTCACTGGTCTGGGCCATGAAAGAATCGCAGGTATTGTCAATCAAATTGGTGAAGAAGTAATCCTCCATGTCCTTGGTTAGAACGTATCCCTCTTGAGGAGGTCTGCCCAACTTGTGTGTTGTCCTCTCTCCCCTCAGCACATGCGGTGCCTGAGAAAGATTTTCCATACCGCCAGCAACTACGACCTCTGCCTCACCAAGCATTATCATCTGCGAGCCAGAAACAATAGATTGCGCGCCACTACCACAAAGACGGTTTAGCGTGAGCATGGGTACTTCCATCGGAATGCCTGCATTGAGTCCTGCGTGCCGGGCACCATAAATCGCCTGTCCTGAAGTCTGTAATGCGTGCCCCATAACAACATGGTTGACTGAGTCTGGTTCTGTGTTGGACTTCTGCAAAGCTCCTTGAATAGCAATAGAGCCGAGTTCTTCAGTAGATAGAGATGCTAGTCTGCCTCCGAACTCGCCATCTCCGCGCTTCCCACCTAGCCACTCGCAGAACGGAGTTCGGGCTCCTCCAACAATCACCACATCAGTTCTGGACATGGCATGGCCAAGCGAGTCCGCCTCATGAGGGTGACTGTCCCGGAGGGACAGTCTACTCGCCAGCTTCTTCTGTGTCCTCGGCCATCGAGCCGAGGTAGTCAGGCAGGTCTACTCCTGCCATCTTGGCCACATCGTGAATAGGTGGCAGGCTCTGGACTAGGCTGCTGACGAAGTTGCTAGTTGCAGACGAGCCGTCGGCGTTGTTACCTCCGTCCCAGACCGTAACCTTGTCGATCTTGAGGTTACGAATTGCCTCGACCTGTGCCGATACCATGCTCTCAATCTTCTCTACCATCAGCAGGGTGGCTGCTGCCTTGGGGTCGCCAGCAGCACTGTTGACTAGATTCTGATAACCTTGGGCCTTAGCATCCAGAACTTGCTGGATACCCTTAGCCTCGGCTTCATACACTGCAAGGATTGCATCAGCCTCACCACGAGCAACGCGGCGCTGGCGTTCAGCCTCTGCTTCGGCAGCAATCTCAATTTGCTGCTTCTGGATGTTTTCGCGAACAATCTCGCTGGCCCTTAGGCGCTCTGTCTCCTCGCCGGCAAAGGCACGCTGGATGGCGGCCTCGGACTCAGCAGTAGCGACATCTGCTCTCTGCTTTGCAGAAGCCTCTGCCTCCTTCAGGTCTGCGTTGGCATTAGCAATCTCGGCCTGGGCAACGTTCTCACCGGAAACTGCGAGAGCTTCCTGATTCTCGACGTATACACGCTGATCGGCCTCAGCCGCCTTGCGTCCCTTTGCTGCCTCGGCCATGTTCTCAGCGACCTGGATCTCACGAGTCTTGTCAGCCTGTGCGGCGCCGATGGCACCGTCTCTCTCGGCGTTTGCGACGTCGACGCGTGCGTTCTCAACTGCAGTTGCTGCGGCCTTCTTACCAATGCTCTCGATATAGTCCGAGTCGTCAGTAATGTCGACAATGTTCACGTTGATTAGACGTAGACCTACCTTCTAAAGTTCCTTCTCGACGTTGTGGTTGATTCTCTCGAGGAAGTTGTCTCTGTCTTGGTTGATCTGCTCGATAGTAAGAGATGCGACTGTCAGACGTAGTTGACCAAGGATAATCTCCTCGGCCATCTGCTCTATGTCCTCCATTTTTAGTCCAAGCAGCCTCTGAGCTGCGTTCTGCATGATATTGTCCTCGATGCTGATGCCGATGGTGAAAGTGCTTGGAACATTGATTCTGATATTCTGCAGGGAAAGGGCGTTCCTGAGGTCTATGTTGATCGTAATCGGTGTCAGAGGAAGATAGGCGTAATCCTGAATCAATGGCCAGACTAATGCTGCACCACCGTGAATCGTCCTAGAAGGACGGCCCTTATCTGTACGGCCGTAGATAACCATCACCTTGTCGGGAGGGCACCTCTTGTAGCGCTGTGCAAAGAAAATTGTCACCGCCACTAGTACCAGTACAGTTGCAAATATCATCGTCGTTAGTAGTGCTCCGGTTTCAGCCATATGCTTCGCCTCTGCCCCTAAGAGGGCCGGTGAGGTCATGAAGGCTTTCCCTGCACACTATCGAAAGTAATTCGTAAGTAACGTGATTACTGTCGCTTTACAATCAGTACATCGCCCATGGTGTCAACGACTTCAATGAATTCTCCATTACCGATTTCCGCATCGTCATGAGACTTGGCATTCATGGTTCGAAGACTGCCTCCGAAGTTGACTTGGACCTGTCCTGCACCATCATGTGGAATTCTCAGGTAGACGGTTCCGTTAGCGCCGACAGCCTCAGAAATCTCAACAGTACCATCGGATTGCAGAGTGATGAACAACTGGAACAGTTTTCCAGTTCCCCACATAGAAGCAAAACCGGCAGCTCCACCGACTCCGATTGCAATAGTGGATGTGTCTGTGGCCTTCATTGTGTAGAGTCCTGCCAGACCGAAGAACATCAGGAATGCCATTAGTCCTTGGAATGTCAGAGCCTTGAACGAGGCGTCAGCACCGAGATCCCCAACTCCTTCCATTCCAAGAAGTCCTTCGAAGATATCTGCAGCCACGCCCCCAATCATCATCAATGCGAACCAAAGCAGGAAAAGTACTCCGCCAACTAGGGCCGAAGCAGCAAAAATCATCTCAAGACCTGTGGCATCCCCAAAGCCAAGTAATTCGAAGATATCGAAGTCGTCCAGTATACTCATTGTTTCTCCAACGAGGGCATCCCCACTTTACCCATTCGGCGACCAATAAGTGGGGAATCGCTCATTTTCCGTTCCATCTCTCTGCGAAATAACGCTCTATGCCCAAAATTGGGCCAACAGAAAGACCGGTAATCAGTGCAGACAGAATTAGCGCTGGATCATCAGAAATGAACTTCAGTAGGAAATCATACACCATCATGAAAACTAGAATCAGGAGAATGGGGATTGTCACTCTCCTCAGGAATATGTGGTACCCTCCGAACATGTCATACGCAGGGTTGTCGATTACACGGTCGACCATCTCGTCAAGGCCCTCCTTGGGCTTGCTCATGTCTCACCTGCTAGTTGACAAGCCATGCCATGGCTGCAATGAATGCCAGAATTCCAGGAATGACAACATTAGTCACTGTTCTTTTTACTGGAAGGGGATCCACACGCTGTAATCTTCCAGAATCTCCTCTAACCATTGTGGCCCTCTCGAGTTTGTTGTAAGACTCTGTGAACTCCTTATGATGTCTAGCAACGAAAAATAGTAAGTAGATTCCCACCAGTACTGAGCTTCCTCCTGTTACTTCCAATACTGCCCCTAAAATTGCCAGAGCGGGGTCGATGGAGGCCAACTCTGAGCCAATGAGCAGTTGAGTGAAACCAGCTAGGAAAAATAGGGCGGAATCGGACCTCGCCATGATTAACGCGAAGATAGGGTAGCGGATTAATCTGTTCCCGGCAGAGCTTCTCATCTATTCTGGCTACTCGGCCTAGTCTCCCAGATTGCCCATGTCCCTTTCGCGGTGGCGACGATGGTTCCCTCAGAGGTCACCAACTTTCCTTCCATGTGAGCTAGGTTCCTGCCTCTACGGGCCACTCCTCCCGAAGCGATCAGCCTCTCCCCCACTCCTACTGAGTTGAGATATGAAATATCGATTTGTGCGGTTGCGCACCACTCCTCCTTTGCGAGAGTCGAGACCAGCGTGCCACCCATAGCCGAGTCCAGCAGAGTTGCGTGGATTCCTCCGTGAGCCACTCCGCCCATATTCAGATGGTCATCACGAATCGTACATTCGACGACACAACTGCCTTCTTTGAACTCAGTAATCTCAAACCCGATAGTCTGAGCTAAGCCAGTAAGCCTAGGCAAACCTCTCTCTGAACTCATTGTGTGACCTCCCCGGTCTGAACCGCCCAGAGCCTCGGATATAGCCCGTTGCCACCGAGTAGTTCCTCATGTGTGCCGGTCTCTGAAATTGAGCCATTTCCTAGGACTGCGATGGTGTCGGCATTCCTGACTGTGGAAAGGCGATGTGCGATAATCAGAGTCGTCCTACCCACTGAAATCTTCTCAATCGAGCGTTTCAATGCCGCCTCGGTCTCATTGTCGACATTGCTGGTGGCTTCATCTAGCACTAGTACGGGTGCATCCTTGAGTACTGCTCTAGCAATTGCTATCCTCTGTCGTTGGCCGCCGGAGAGCCGGTGTCCGCCCTCTCCAATGTCGGTTTCCCATCCCATAGGTAGGCTCTCGATGAAGGGTAGTGCTTCTGCAACTCTGGCGGCTTCGACAACTGCCTCCTCGTCTGCTGAAGGGTCGCCGTACAGAATGTTGTCACGCACACTTCCAGGGAATAGAGTGGTGGTCTGACTGACTAGTGAGACTGAGCCTCTGAGAGATTTCAGTGTGAGGTTTCTGACATCCTGTCCGTCGAGAGAAACTGAGCCCGAGTCTGGGTCGTGGAACCTCAGCAGCAGCCTGACCAGTGTGGTCTTTCCCGAACCGGTCGAGCCGACTAGACCCATCGTCTCTCCGGCTGGAATTGTCAGATTAACCTCATCCAGTACAGTCTCTCTATCTGGATAAGAGAAACCAATACCGTTGAAACTGATTTCACCTTTGACCTGTTCTAACTGTGTATCTCCTTCTACAATCCCAATCTCTGTGTCGAGCAGATCAAGAACTCTGGAAGTAGAAGCCATAGCACGCTGGTAGAGATCAAACGTCTCACCCAGTCTTGTGAGCGGCCAGAGCAACCTCTGGGTGATGAACACAATCACAGAGTATGCGCCGAGGCTGATTTTCCCATCTAAGGCAAACCAACCTCCAACTAGCATGTTGGCCGTGAAAGCAAACAGGATTGCCATTCTGATAATAGGTACGAATGAGGCAGAGAGTCGGATTGCCTCTCTGTTGGCATCTCTGTAGGAAGTCGATGCCTCTTCGACCCTGTCGACCTCGCGCTGCTCTGCTGTAAACGACTTGATTGTAGTAATCCCATGCAGATTGTTGTTAAGAAGCGAATTCAAATCGGCTACCTTGCCCCTAACCTTACTGTATCTTACTCCTATTCTACGTTGATAGATGAATGAACCTGTGACAATTATTGGAACAGGCAGGATGGCCAGCAACGCTACCTCAGGAGCAACCGAGATCATGATTGCGCCCACGACGATGATTGTGGTCGCCACATGTAGCAAGTCGGTAGCGCCTTGGTCGAGGAACCGTTCGAGCTGATTCACATCATCATTCATGATTGCCATCAGGCTGCCTGTGGGCTGTTCGGAGAACCACTGCATCTCTAGGTCTTGGATATGCGTGTAAGCAGACATCCTGAGCTCATGCTGAGCTGTCTGCGCCAGATTTCTCCATAAAACCGCGTAGAAGTATTGGAAAAGAGATTCAAGGACCCATATCACAACCGTGATTCCAGTGAGGATGTATAGTTGGTCGTAGACATCAGAGTAACCGAACTGGGCCAAGAAGGAATCCTCTTGCGCTGCGACCACATCGATTGCCATCCCGATGAGAACCGGTGGGGCTAGATCCCATACCTTGTTGATGATTGAACAAAACGAAGCCAGCAGAACTGTAGCCCTGTGTTCTTTGAGGTGCTCTAGCAGCCTCATCAGAGGATGTCTGCCCCCATCCATGACTAAGCGTCATGACAGGAGTGTTTGAAGATACTCATGCATTCATTCTAGCAAGGGGCCACTAGTCCATTGCTGGGCCCAAGTATCGAATATTGCTACATGTAATTCGCCAGTTGAGTTGGTCTTGATTTGATACAAGTCTCCGGGTGAGAAGTATCCCGGCATCGGGAAATCTAGCCAATTGAACTCCCACCAAGTACCATCATCAAGAGTGACGTTGGATGATTGTTGATTTACAGTCATCATCGCCACAGAAGAAGATTCTCCGTCTTCTGTCACTATGCCATGAAACTCCAATTGAGAGGGGTCGATTTCTGTGGACATTCCTTCGGGAACTTCACCGTACCAAACTGTGGTGTCGTCCACTTGTATCGGTTGAGAATCGATGCTGTATTCGACAGGAATTCGGGGCAGTCCCTCTTGCAATTCTATCGAGACTGAGTCGCCAGTTGTGACTCTTAGAACGAATGTGTTATCATCTCCTGAATAGGTCTCTATCCCAGTAATCATTGGCGGTGTACCCATCAATTCAATGATGATTGTATGAGTATCATTGTTAGCCGTGGCTATCTGTTGAGTGGAAGTCGGATCGCCCGAGATTGACCACTCCAGATCAGCCAAGGCAGATGTATCAAATGCAAAAGGGGGCAAGAATCCGTCCGATTGTTGAGTAGCGTGTTGTGCTAAATCGATGAACGGGTCGGAATACTCGGGCACCTCATCTCTGCCCTCATACCAACTCCCTCCGATTCTGATGTTGGTCGTTGACTGGCCTTGTATAACCTCGTTGTCCGTGGTTGTAGTGCCTATCGTCACCCTAATCGCGATAGAATTCAATTGAGAGGAGTCATTCTTGGCCACATTCCAGCGAACTTCACCGAACTGACCCTGATTCTCGTATGTCGTTGTAGTCTCGATTCTGAGTCTGTCATTTTTTCCAGCTAGGACTAGGACATCGAAAGCATCGGGCGAAGAAAGGAGGTCGGACAGTGCACTTGGCTCCAATGGGAAGCATTCGTCACCATCGCACCCCTCTTCAGATACATTGAGGCAACCGGAAATCGCTGTGCTGAGCATTAGCAACGCAACCAAAGTGGCGGCCCTCATAACACCCCGGGATTACCCATGAGTCATGAGTTTCACGCCTAACCGTCATCCGACGTACAGTTCTGTGTTGCGTCGTCCCTATATGGGACGGACACTAGCGCCGTATGCTGGAGGGTGAGCATGGCTGCCAAGAAGGTCCTGGTCGTCTTCAAGAAGAACTTCGAGGAAGTTCATGACGAAGCATTGCTCGAGGTCAAGGCCAATTTGGACCATTTGTCCGATAAGGGAGAAGTTGCCGTCGAATACAAGGTTAGAGAGACGGTTACCAGTGATGACTTCGTGGATAGGGACCTCGCAGTTATCCTAGGCGGCGATGGTACATTGACATCTATTGCCCACTCGATTGGAAGCGATATTCCAGTTATGGGAGTCAACAGCCACCCTCAGGATGACGATGAAGATGGGTCGTATGGATTCTACATGGGGAGTGATCCGGATAGCTTCGGAGAAGATGTCTTAGCAGCACTAAATGGCGAAGCGATTGTCAACATACTCCCTCGACTCCAGGCCGAGATAATTACGACTAGTGGAAAGAAGATTCTCTCTGATCCAGCACTCAACGACCTCATCATCGCAAACACTCACCAGTACCAGCCTTCGCGCTACAGACTCCAAAGAGGTTCGAATGCAGATGCGATAGATGTGATTCAGCGCTCTTCTGGGTGCTTGTTCTCCACCTTACTAGGACAAGGTGCATGGTTCAGGCACGTTGTCGATATCGAGGGTACGCAATTCTCCGTTGATGAGTTGAGTTCGAGATATCTGTTTGCAGCTAGAGATCTACCCAGAAGTGAACGGTTTGATGATGGTTCATACTGGGAGTGGACAGGTGAGCCGACTGTGATTACTAGCGATATGCATCGTGGATATATCGTCGGCGATGGTTGGGACGAGACTCACTTCACTAGAGGGGCGAAGGTGACCGTAGCCCTGAATGGGCCAGAGTTGACTCTGCTCACTTTCCGCCGAACTATACACGACGGCGTAGCACACTGGATTGACTACTAGAAGCCGAGTTCGTCCAAGTCGACGTCGCTGTTCATGTTGACTCTGACAGGGTAGGCGAGAGTTACCTTCTGCTCCTCGAACCGCCTGAGGATCTCGGTTACGAAGTAGGACTTCGATGACCTCATTTTGCGCGCGCTATCGACGTAGTAGCGGATCTCCATGATGACCTCCTGATCACCGAAGTCCCTCAGAACGACCTGGGGGGGCTTCGGCTCCTGTGAGATGTCGGGATTGTTATTCGCGATGTCCTTCACTATCTCCTCGGCCTTGGTGACATTGTTCCACGTGGCCGTCAACCCGAGTCGTACCCTGACCCTGAGCTCGCTTTGGCTGAAGTTGGCCACCGCGTCATTGGTGAGCAACTTGTTCGGAATCGTCAGTAAGACGCCGTCGGTGGAGCGTACGCTTGTCGTCCTGAGGCCGATCTCAACTACGTCGCCCCAACTGCTGTAGATTCCCCCCAGTTTCTTCGGCAGCAGTATCCGCTCACCCTCTCTGAATGGTCTGTCGATGATGATGAAAACCCCGGCGATCATGTTCTCCACTGTGTCCTGAGCGGCGAAGGCGACTGCGAGTCCGACAAAGCCGAGCCCGACAACTATCCCCGTGACGTTGATCCCCAACTCGTCTGCTGCCGTCAGGATGACGATGGCCCACAGGGCCACACCTGAAATCTTGTACATGAAATTCTCAAGTCCCACATCAAAATCGGTCCTGTTGAAGAGTCTCCTCAGGTACCTCTTGACAACCCCAATCAGAGGGATTCCAATTACGAGGACGAGTAGTGCGGAGACGGGGCCCGTCGCGATTATCTCAGATGCGCACCCATAGGTCGGTTCGATGTTGTTAGGTAGGTCATCTAAGCAACTCACGTCTTTTCGGCCTTACCTGCGGTTCAAAGCGGTAACGGCAGAAATTGGGGCCAATATGCCGGTTACAGAATCTGCTCAAGGAACAGCTTGGTCCTCTTGTGCTTGGGATTGGTAAAGAACTCCTCGGGAGTATTCTGCTCCACCAGTTCCCCCTCATCGAACAGAATGCACCTGTCTGCGACCTCTTTGGCGAAGCCCATCTCGTGAGTCACAACAATCATCGTGACATCTTCCTCTGCAAGCTCAATCATTACATCCAGAACTTCTTTGATCATTTCTGGGTCTAGGGCCGAAGTAGGCTCGTCAAATAGCATTATCTTCGGGTCCATGGCTAGTGCACGAGCAATGGCTACTCTCTGCTGTTGGCCTCCGGAAAGCCCGCTCGGGTACTTGTAGGCCTGCTCGGGAATTCCGACCTTCTCTAGAAGTTGCATTGCCTTTTCTTCTGCCTGTCTCTTGGGCAACCCCTTGACCTTCATTGGAGCGAGGGTGATGTTCTCCATTATGGTCAGGTGAGGGAAGAGGTTGAACTGCTGGAAAACGAAGCCGATTTCTGCTCTGACATACTTCATGTCGGCCACTGTGGTCTCGTCATCAATTGTGATTCCATCAATCACGACTGTGCCGCCGCTGTGCGGCTGAAGTCTATTCAGGGTCCTGATGTAGGTCGACTTACCCGATCCGGATGGACCTAGGATTACGACTATCTCTCCTTTCTTGATGCTGATGTCAATGCCCTTCAATGCCCAAAAGTCACCGAAGTTCACTTTCACTCCCTTTGTCTCAATAATCATCTCTTCTTCACTCATGCTACTTCTCCCCCTCCTTCTCTAACCAGTCCAAGACTCTTCTCGATTCTCATCGAGATCCTAGACAGGTAGAATGCGAATACCC
>PBWO01000054.1 GCA_002727275.1 Methanobacteriota archaeon | reverse complement strand
TACCTCCTTCTGGAACAACATAGACAATCTTGAATTCATACATCAGCCCTTCACAACTGGGGCATTTCAGTGAGCATTCCTCACCTTCACTCTCAAGGAGCCGGTTGAAAATAGATGAATCAGAAGCAAGCTTTGCTTCCAAGCGCTTGGCATCCAACATCGCTCCTCTACACTTTGTACAGTAATAGTATCCACTTTGATTCCACAGTCGATATGTCAGAAGACCACATCCTCTTGGACATTGCAACTTCTCTATATCTCCCTTCTGACTAATGTGTTGTCTGCAGAATAACTCACCAGCAACGGCTCTTCTAGAGCAGTCCTTTCCACTCGCATATTTCCCCATGCAGAAGTGTATTGAAGGATCCTGAGATTGATGTTTTTTGCAGAAATTTGACTTGTACATCGTGGGCTTCCCACAAATCGTACCGTTTTCTTTCAGGCCCTTACAGTCCATCACTCGACACCCGGCTTTGAACCGTCAGCCAGCCTTATGCACTTAGCAGGTACCCCGGCCCAGACCTCTCCAGCGGGTATTTTCGTCCATTTTGGTACTACAGCCCGCGATGCTACCACAGCGCCCGCACCAATCTCACACCCTGGTTGAACTATGCTTCCAGTACCTAGCAAGGCACCATCACCAACTTTGACAGGAGATAGAACAAGCTCTCCTTTTTCCGTGAGATGTGCATTGATAGTAGCATGACCACCCATCACCACTCCATCGCCAAGTGTCACCATTCCAGCATCGTTGATGTTGTCCGTATTGAGTTGTGCACCCTTGCCAACTTTTGCTCCCATCAGACGATAGTAGGTATTACCGAGGAAAGATGGCACTATGACCCAAAGGAATAGCAGTGCCGAGCGGTGAAAAATCATCGACCAAGCCCACTGTATTGTAGTGAAGGACTGTAGTGGAACGCGCCCCTCCTCAAGCCGAGGCCTCAACAGACCACCAAGCAAACCGCAAATCATCACCATGCATATTCCCCAGATTAGATATCCAATCCCAAGCCCAATCCCAGTTCCGATTGCTTCGATGAGAAGGCCTTCGCCAACCACGATCTCCCTGATTGAAATTACGAGAACGTATCCAGGTGCTGCTGCCAGACCCCAAATCGCTGCGATGAATAGCATGACTACCATTGACAGAACGTTCTGGATATGGTGGAAGCCGCGCATCTTACCCCTCCTCGCGCCCCAGGCACCTCGACTGGACCCTATAGCATAGCCTACGGCATCCTCAAGTCATAACCGGAGACGCCACAACCATGGCACAGGCATCCGGGATGCTGGGCAACGGCTCGAAAGCCGTAAAAGTCCACCATCTCATTAAGGCTCCAGAGAACACTCCGGAGTCAGTTAGGAGAAGAGAGTCGTGGGATGCCACCGAGCCAGCCACCGTTTACAAGACGCCTGAGATAATGCCTGACGGGACTCACTGCACCGCTGCTACTGTGATATTCCGTACTCGCGGCTGCGTCTGGTGGTGGAAGTCAGGTTGTACCTTCTGTGGTTACTTCAACGATGTTCGAGACGACGTGACCGCAGAAGACTTGTTCGCTCAGTGGGAGGAGGCTAAGCGCAGGCTCGACGACTTCGAAGGCTGCAGCATGGTCAAAGTGTACACCTCGGGGACATTCTTTGAAGACCGTGAGAATCCTCCTGAGTGGCAAGATGTCATACTCAGGGAGACTCATGAAAGAGGACTGCATCTAGTAGTCGAGGCACAAGCCCAGATGTGCACTCCTGAGAAGATTGCTTGGGTCGCAGAGAGGCATCCCGGGTGCACGGTCGCAATTGGTCTCGAGGCATACGATGACACTGTGCTTAGATTCCATGTCAACAAAGGATTCTCTACCAAGCAGTGGCATCGCTCTGTAGAGATGCTGAAGGACAACAACTTGAGAGTCAAAACATACCTTATTTTCAAGCCCCCATTCATGTCTGAAGGAGATGCTCTCAGACTGACGACAAAGTGGGTTACAGAGGTAGCCCCGTACTCAGACGACATTTCGGTGAACCCGATGAATATCCAGCGACGTACAGTTGTCGATAGACTCTACCGCAATCGTGAGTATCGCCCACCTTGGCTATGGTCGCTCGTGGATATGCTTGAGATCACTCACGCTGATACGACAGGCGCTAACGCTCGAATGATTGTCCACCCTACTGCTGGGGGAAAACTCAGAGGAGCTCACAATTGCGGCAAGTGTGACGAAGATGTAGTGGCTGCCATCGAGCGATATTCCGTATCTGCAGACTTACGAGAACTCGAAGGTTTAGACTGCGATTGCAAACAGGTCTGGAGAGTTGAGATTGACAACGACCTGACACTCCCTGTACCGCTCGGAACAGGCAGCGATAGACGAGGACTGCCCACAGATCTTCTAAGAGCACCTTAGACGAGGGACATAGTCCCTCGCCCAATGCTTAAGGGGCAAACTTCTGTGGTCGTACTATCTCGTTTGGCGAGAATAGGTGAATGCATGTCATCGGATTCAGCAGATTCTGTCGGCGAATTCATTCAGGGAGAGAGTGAACCCTCTTCCTCATGGGTGTTTTTGGCCATGGGGATTGTTCTATCTCTAGTCACTCTTATTCTACATGGAATGCTGTTCCCGGGACGAGATCTCCCCGTCATCTCTGATATTCTACCTATCTTTGAGGGTGTGTTTGATTCAGGCATCTGGTTCTTCATTCTAGGCATAATGATGGGAGTCTTTGCAATCATTGCCACAATGATGACGGAAGCAACTAGCGAGTGAGGTTGAGATATGGGCGACGTAGTTACCTCTATGGCATACTTCTGGGGCTTGATGCTCCTATCCTACTTCCTGATGCAGAATGGATTCTGGATACTCAACGACGTTGTCAAGTCGATGTGTCGCTTCGCCCTAGGAAAGGCCATCGGACCGCCAATTGACTTTGTCGAGGGCCGCCAAGGATCTGCTTCAAGGACTTGGATGATGCAAGGAATGTTCTGGCTAATACTCGCATCTTTATTCACATTCGAAGGACTGTGGCTGGCATACGACCCACACGCTCTGCACAGCCTGTCCTCGTGGGGCTACAACCCGACCTCCGAATCACTACTCTATGCTGCTGGATTCGCCGCACTGTATGGTGGAATTGGAATGCTAATCATAGCCAGCAGCTTCCACATTATTCCCAAACTCGCTGACACAGAGCTTGCAAGTGAGAAGAATGGAACACTGGTCTCCTTCCTTTGGACCCTAGCAGTTTTGGTCTTAGTCATCGCAGCACATGATTCGACGATACTGGGAATAAACATCTTCCTGATTGGTACAACCTTACACGGACTGGCATATCTTGCTGTTTTGATTAATCTCCTTCTCACTGCATCCGAGAGAAAGTCAGCCCTTCCACTACCAGGATGGCTCATCTTGCTTGGAATGCTAGCAGATCCAGTTTCTGTGGTCGCTACGATTCTAGCTGGCGTTGGTTCAGGAGCTGTTCAGTGGCTACTCACACATTTGGTTAGTGGCACATTCTTCTTCGCCACTCTCGCTGGAATCTCACTTTACGTTTCGTCCAGTGCTACTGGTAATCCGCTCTGGTCAAGATCTCTTACTGCTGTGACCACAATCGGGGTATTAGCCACGATTACTCCCATGGGATACACTCACGGGAAGATGGCCGCAGACATGTTGTTGGTGGGTTTTGAAGAGGTCTCGATGCAGTCTACTGATGGTATCGCAGTAGCGTTCCTCATGGCACTTGCAATAATTCCGGTTATGGCACTAGTAGCGAATGTTGTGATGACTCTGCGTGGAGGAGATGCGTTTGTAGAGAACCCGGACTCTCCGGGAGTTCCAGAGATCAACCTTGGAATATCGATGATACTGCCTTTGGCGATTGCTTCCCTATTCGTACAGTCTGACGCACTCTCTCACAGTCCAGAACTATCAGGGATATCTTCAACCCTATTACTGATGGTAATCTGGCTGGTTTTAGTCCCACTAGCATTGGGATCAGCCCAGCACCTGTTCCCCTCAGTTACTGGCAGGAACCTAATGTCCGCAAACCGCTCTCGCTGGGCTTTCTGGATGATGGGATGGGGAGCCTTCTTCGGCCTTGCAATCACTATGATGGCGGACATTGCCCAGATTGAGGCCGCTGCGGATTCAACTGGCATTATGTCCGGCGAAGTCAGAGTCGTGGGTGCGATTCTATTCTACGGAACCGCTGTGGGAACAATCTTGCACACGCTTAACGCGCTTAGCGGACTTTACCGCGGTTCGCCTGTGACAGAAGGCAGAGCAACTTCTACCTCTATTTCTAGAGATGACTATTCTCTCACCACTGCTACTTCGGTCAGGAAGATTCTCGCAGGAGGGGCACACTTGGATACGACGGTGGTACCAGTCGGCGAGAGCGACGAGGCTGGTGCTCCGACCGAACTTCACTAAACCGTCACCTTGAGGGTAGAGGCCCCGTTTCATCACTAGGGAGATACTATGCGGATAGGTCTAGTCGGCAAGCCAAACGTCGGAAAATCAACTACCTTCTCTGCCATGACTCAGACACCAGTTGACATCGCAAACTATCCATTCACAACGATAGAGCCCAATGTGGGCGTAGCATGGCTACCCCTTACTTCCGTTTGTGCCTGCTCTGAACTAAGGAAGCGTAGGCAGGAGGCAGGAAGACTCGACCACACTACTGATGACGACCCTAGAGAGGGCAGCATTTGCGAGCCTAATTCGGGCTCATGCAACGGTCATCGCAGACTAGTTCCGATAACTTTAGTTGATGTAGCGGGTTTAGTCCCGGGGGCCCACGAGGGCAAAGGGAGAGGGAACCAATTCCTATCTGACCTGGCTCGTTGTGATGCCCTTATTCAGGTAGTCGATGTTTCCGGGTCTACTGACTTAGACGGCAATCCAGTAGGTAGTGGTGGCTCCGAGCCAATGGAGGAGCATCGGTTCCTAGTGGAGGAGATTGAGGCTTGGATCGCCGGCATTCTTCGAGGCGGCTGGGGCCGAGCTGCTAGAAGAGTTCAGGCCGAGGGTGAGAAAGCCCTGTTTGAGTATGCACTGACTCAACTTACAGGAATTGGAGCTACCGAGGGCCAAATCAACAGGGGGTTGTCCGCAGTCCGTTTGCATCACCCCAACTCCGAATCAGCATCCCAATGGGGTGATTCTGAGTTGATGACAATGTCTTCAGAAATCCGCAAGGCTTTGTTTCCATTCTCCATTGCAGCCAACAAGGCTGACTTGGCTTCAAATGATACGTGGTCTGAGTTAGAACAAGCCATCAATGACGAAGGAGGAGTATTGGTTCCAACTAGTGCAGAGGCCGAACTCGCCCTGAGCAGAGCTAGTGCTGCTGGAATTATAGATCGCAGGCCCGGAGATACCGGATTTGAGATTACTTCGAAGGGCGAAGAGAACATGACAGAGCAGCAGAGGAGTGCACTGCAATCCATCTCCGAATCTCTGTCTTGGAAAGGAGGTGGTCTGTTTGGACTACTCTCAGAGGTAGTATTTGGGACACTTTCTCGTAAGGTAGCATATCCAGTTCAGGACGAGAGTCACTGGGTTGACGGAGACGGCAACATTCTGCCTGACGCCATCCTAGTACCAGAAGGGACTACGGCCAAAGGGTTGGCTTATGAGGTCCATTCGGACTTAGGAGACGGTTTCATCAGAGCTGTAGATGCAAAAAAATCAATGGTAATTGGAGCGGATTACGAAGTGCAAGACGGGGACGTAATCAGTATCTATGCCAAGACCTAATCAGGTTTCGACTTCGACAACTGGCTGCAGCATCAACTCGTAGGTCATCGCAGTCCAGGTAATCTCGTATTCCTCGTCCGAATCTATAATCGATCCTAGAGGGGATGGCGGTGAGCTGATGTCAGCAGTAATTGTAGCAGCCCAGGTTCCTCTGCCCTGGCCTCCATCATTCCACATTGCCCTAATCTCAGACTCACTCATTCCAGAGACGGTGATGTTCACACCGGAGTAGTTCGCAGTCACGTCCCATCTGAGCGTGAACCCAGAATCGCCGCCTGAGCACATCCCATCACCGCTTTGGTCCTCGAACTCACCTACAACGCCACTGACATCGCTGGTGCCCTCGGCACCGTCTGTGAAACCCGGCCCCGGGTCGTCGTTGTCGTTGCAGTCGATATCCAACTCTATGTAGCCGATATTCAACTCCGATACAACATCAAAGAAGGTGTCATGAGTATCTCCATCACCCAGCACCTGTGTCTCCTGGAGGACTATCGGAGTCTCTGCGAAGCCAACCTCCCAATTTCCTGATGCACCGGACGCACCGCCTCCAATCATGTCATCATCCAATAGAGATGGAACAAGGTGGAAGTAGAGAGGGAAGGCGAGCATGAAAGCCAGACTGACGCCAGCAATTCTCATCTTCCTCGGGGTGTTGAACAGGTCTTCAAAGTCCATTCTGCTCGCACCTCGCTCACAACGCTCCCTATCAAACGCTCCGCCTTTGCGAACATCTCAGGCCGATTAGTAACTAGATGTCATGTCCGACATGCTCAGTGCTCTCACCCCAACACTCTGCCTCCAGATCCTCTTCGGGACCCTCTTCATGCAAACAGGGATGGTGGTTGGTGAATACATCATCATAGGTCAACCACGGCCTCACTATCCAAGCGTGTACCATCCAGTACTCCTCTAGATTGACATTAATGCCTTCACGGTTTTCACATTGAGTATCTTCAATATCTGCTCCTCTCATTAAGAAATCACTAGGTCGTAAGCAGAGAGATTCGTGGCGGTGCCACCAGTCATTATCTCCTGTGAAACCCTCAGGAGGAGAATCAGCCGGGGCGTGTACGAACCATGCGAAACCGACCAATTCCGAATCTCTATCTTCTCCTCCATACATCAGGAACTCGGGTTTGTCGTGCTCGAAAACATCATCTATTCTAGTCCCTGGAAACTTCGGATTTTCGGAATCGAATTCATCGTCATTCATCGAAAAATCATTTAGCATCACATGGTGAGTCCCCATGCCCTCGATGTATTCTACCGTCATTGTATAACCAGCATCTTCAGCATCACCTAGAGTTGGCCATTGAGCAGCCCACTCTATCGCATCCTTGAGTTCGTAAGTCAGTATCTCGCAAAGTTCTGGACCCAATTCCCCCTTAGTCATACCCTCGTAAGCCAAATCGACATGATGCCCACCAATCCCCGTTGAATTGCACCACCAGGGGTTGGTGTCTGGAATATACCCACTGAGTGGACAGTCTGGTTCACCATCGCCGTCGAAATCCCCGCAGTAAGTAGGACCTTCAGTATCGATTAAATCACTTTCATCGACAATGTATCGCCCTTCGTCAATGGCATCATCTTCCGCCAGACATCCCTAGAGTGAGAATGATAGGAGAAGTAGAACCACCAATGAAGCAGTGGACCTCATAGTACCCGGCAACGAATTGTCAACATAAATACATCATTCTGTTGAATCAATTCCTTCCCAGTCTGAGATATCTACACCTTCGCTGCTAAACAGTGCCCTAGAGCGTCGGAATTCCGGTAGGAAGTAACCAATCATCGACCTCTCGGAGAAACTCCATTTCCAGGGACAGCGAGGGAGAGATTGTGACCATTCGAAGAGCAACTCCTTCCATTTCCCTCCCTCAATACCTCTAGGAACTTCGAATGCGACCATGGAGAGCCTTCCAGCCGAACCCGGTACGAATGACCACGAACGGATTGACAGACCAATCGCTTCTCCATCTTCGACCACCAGACCGAGTACTCTGGCCTGCCTAGAGATTGGGACTATAATCGCCCAGCGGTGAACCATACGAGTCTCTTGCACCCGTCTCATGTTCCATCCACGTGACTCGCCAATCTGGCGAAGCGCGCGTATACCATCAGTGGGTGTGATGCTGACTGGAATCTCAATCAGACGAGTTACCACCATGGTCTAGCCTGAAGGCTACCGCCCATAGCGGCTTCGTGTCATTTTTCAGCGGTTGCAATCAGCCAAAGAGCGAGCCAAGACCTTCGAAGCCAGCGGCATCGTCCTCAGCCTCTTCCTCTGCCTCTTCGGCAGCAGCCTCATCACCACCGCCGCCAGAAGCGGCAGGTGCGGCTGAGGCAGCCACAGGGGCAGCCACGGCAGTGGCCATGGCCTCGCCGATGTCGACTGATCCCAGGGATGCGACCAGAGCCTTCACACGGGCACCATCAACATCCACGCCGGCCGCGGTCAAGACCGCGTTGACGCCATCCTCATCAATCTCTTTCTCAGCAGAGTGCAGTAGCATTGCAGCATATACGTATTCCATTTTTCTCACCTATTTTTTTTAACCGAAGAGGTCACCGAGTCCGTCGAACCCAGCATCCTCTTCTCCTCCATCTTCCTCTTCATCCGGGGTGTCAACACCCTCGTCCTCAGATGCCGCTTCGGAGGTCGCGGCTTCGGCACTCGCACTCGACGCGGCACCAAGTGCCTCTACGAGCGACTCATCGAGAGCCGAGGAATCTAATTGGCCAGCTATGGCCATAGCGTGCGCGTTCGCACGCGCGATGAATAACGAAGCAGTCTCATCATTGACTACTCCTGCTTCGACTGCAACAGCCATCGCCTCACTGCTGGCTTTGGACAACAGTGTCGGCATGGTGACTGTGGTGAACCACCTTGTGTTGCATGCGAGGTTGAATGCACCTGATGTTGCGGTGATAATGTCATCTCGCACACCATCTAGGTCAAGGTCCAGAGAGGTTGCAGGGAAGAATTCACCATCCTCAATGGTTCCAATAAGAATCAGGCCAATTTCAATAGGATTAATTCCAAGCTTGGCCAGCATAATTCCAAGGTCACCGGAGATCTCCTCTCCTTGCTTGACTACGGTTACGGTCTGTTGGATGGCAACCTTGCCCTTGTCGATTTTGGCTGGGATACCTACAGCATTGAACTCACCGACAATAGGCCCAGGACCGAACTCGGTAGGCCCCTTCTCGACGACGATGTCCGCAGGAGCAGATTCGCCTTCCTTGGCGGCACGCCCCTGACGTGTCTTCTCCAATTCAGCGAACAACTCGAATGAACTGAGGGCATCTGAGTGAACAATACAAGGCTGGACAGCTCCAACAAACAAGTCCTCCAATCCCTTCTCTTCGAATCCAGCCTGTTTCCAAGCCAATCTCATCAGGGTTTTCTTGGCCATAGTCAGTGTCAACCGCCCTCGCAGGGTGTTGCGCATGTCTAACATGTTGCTAGCAGGAACTCCGCCTATGTCCACTATTCCGACGACACCATCACCGGAGAGAATCTCAGCCAGCTCCGAGACGCGGTCCTTCTTCCATGATGCAGCCTTGGAAGACATCATTCTACCACCTCTACCTTGATTGAAGGTCCCATTGAGGTCTTGATGTAGCACGAGCGGATGTTACTGGGCCCCCTCTCAAGCTTTGACATCACTCTGTCCCAGATCGCCACAGCGTTGGCGGTCAAATCATCGACACCTTGCTCGCGTGAGCCGAATGCAGTGTGGAAGGTTACCCTGTCTCTTGAGCGAACAATTGAGGTATCCTTCAGTCCAGTTGCAATCATGCCAGGATCTACGTTTGGAGGGACTGGGCGAGGCATCTTGCCGCGTGGGCCAAGAACCACACCGAGGAAACGACCGACAGTACCCATGTGAGGAATTTCAGCGAGGAAGAAATCATTCTTGTTTGCGACCTTACGTGCGAGTTGCTTGTTACCGCCTAGGTCCTCAATGGTGGCTGGATCAATTACATCGATTCCAGCAGCCTTGGCTTTGGTGGCCATCTCGCCGCCAGCGAACATTGAGATTTTGACTGGCTTTCCTCGTCCCGAAGGGAGCCTGACTTCCTCCTGAATCCTGTTTGCTGGATTCTTGAGGTCTACATCCCTGAGGGTGAAAGAAATCTCAACTGATTCTACGAATTTCCTCTCAGGAGATTCGTCAAGGGCGCGTTGAATCGCGGTCTGAATGTTTTCTTGCATTTTTTCTCACCTCCGCGGTCAACGAGGAAAACCTCTCCCGCAACTCGTGAATATCAACTGAAATGTTCGCTAAATCTTCCCTCAC
>PBWO01000053.1 GCA_002727275.1 Methanobacteriota archaeon | reverse complement strand
CTAGAATAGATGTGCCGTGTGCAGTAATGACTGCTTCCTCAGATACTCTGCACGACATGGATAAGGTGTTGAGTATAGTCGAAAGAATACCCGGAGCAGTGCTGATTGAGGTCCCTAGCAACCAGTACGCACACGAGGTCGATGTCCTAGTCGAGATTGAGGAATTTCACTCTTCAATCAGCAATTAGACCAATTTTTCCAAGCGATTCCCTGATGAAGGGCGGGCGGGCCGGCGGATTGAGTAGTATGCGTGAGAGCTCCTCGTCGTTCGATGTCGCGCGTATCGTGCGTGAGCTTTCCGAGATGATTGGTGCGCGCGCACGTAAGGCGTACCAGCCGCACTACGAGCAAGTAGTCCTGCGGCTGAATCGGAAGGGTGTTCCCTCTACTGATCTGGTGATTGTCAGAGGGCGACGTGTGTACATGTCTCAGCGTGACCGTCCAATGCCCTCAAAGCCGTCGCAGTTCGCGATGCTCATGCGCAAGCACCTGAACAACTCGCGGCTAGTCGGTGTCGAGCAGCTTGGTTTTGATCGGGTCATTCGGCTTACTTTCGAGCATGGTGGTGGGCGCCTAGGTCTAATTATCGAGTTGTTCCGTGACGGAAACGTCCTTCTGCTTGATGAAAATGATGTTATCATCCAGCCCCTTACTCACGCCAAGTATGCGAGCCGAACCCTCAAGAAAGGCGTGGCATACACTCCCCCTCCTGAAACCCTAGACCCGCGTGATATGGACCGAGCCATGCTCGACAGTCTGCTAGATGACAGCGAACACGATCTGATTCGCACCCTTGCTGCTCGCGCCAATCTAGGTAGAATCTACGGCAGTACGGCCTGCTCGATTGCTGGAATCGATGAGGATGTGGCTGCCAACTCATTGAGCTCCGAACAGCGTGACTCACTAGAGTCAGCAATTGGCTCGATGTTGTTGCATTTGTCTGAAGGAGATGATGCGAAGATGTGGTTGGCTGACTCAGAGGCGATGGAGGCATGGAAGGCTGCGGGCAACGAGGCTGCTCGAGATGCAGCCTCTTCGGGGATAACTGAAATTGCTCCTATCGATCTTGGCTACACCGATTCTGGCACTATGGTCGGGGTCGCATCTCTGTCTATCGCTTACGATGCGGTTTTCGGCTCGTATGATGCTGCAGCATTCATTCGCCGTGAGGAAGAATTGCTGGTTGATTCAGGAGAAGATGGAGGAGTAATACAAGCCAAGTTAGGGCGCAGGGCAGCCCAACAGAAGGCTGCAATTGCAAGATTCCATGAGAGAGCAGCGATAACCCAAGAATTAGGTAAGTCCATTCAGGATAATTGGGAACATGTTGATTCTCTACTATTGCAGTTCAACGAGGCAGTGGCCTCGGACGGTTGGGAGGGAGTGATGGACAAGATACACGATGTGCCTTGGATTGACAGCGCCGACCCTGCCAAGCAAACTATTGTCGCTTACCTGCCCGACGAAGATGGTGAGCCGGGGGCTAGTATAACTCTAGAAGTTTCGAACACGGTACACCAGAACGCGCAGCGCTACTTTGAGGAGGCTAGATCTCAGAAGAACAAGGCCAAGGGAGCAGAGACGGCTCTCGCAAGCACCGAGAAGAGTCAGGAGAGGGCCGAGAAGCAGGCCGCCAAAGATGCTGCTGCAGGTAGACTCAGAGCTAAGAAGAGAAGCAAGAGATTCTGGTTCGAGAAACATCGCTGGGCGATATTGTCTGGTGGACACCTTCTGATTGGAGGTAGAGATGCAAAAGGAAACGACGTTGTTGTTCGAAAGCATCTGACATCAAACGATCTCTACTTCCATGCCGACCTACATGGAGCGCCATCTTGCTCGCTCAAACTCAAGGATGGTCTTGCCCCTAATCAGAACCCGTCCGAAGCAATTCCCGAAGGCGTTGCGTCCCTACAGATTGTACAAAATCTCGGCGGAGATCTAGATGATGCTCGTCAACTACCTGAATCAGTCCACTCCGAGGCTGCTCAAGTTGCAGTCTGCTGGTCTAGAGCATGGGGTAGCGGAGGTGCTGCAGCAATCGCCTTCCATGCAAGGCCCAGTCAGGTCTCGAAGACCACTGAGTCAGGAGAGTCCCTTGCCCGCGGCTCTTTCGTTGTCAGGGGCCAGCGTAACTGGCATCGTGACCTGCCACTCAAGATGGCTATCGGAATGGCAGTGGTAAATGGAGTTCCCATTCCGGTGTCAGGAACTCCATCAACAATCTCTGAATATTGTCAAAGATGGGCCAAAGTCACGCCAGGTAGGGAGAAGAAGGAGAGTGTGGCCAACCGTATCGCTAAGGCCACGGGCCTAGCACAAGACGATTTACTCTCGTGTCTGCCACCCGGGAACTGCTCACTCGAAGACTACGGTCTGATTCAGTCTTGAACACGTGCTCGCCATTCTGGCGCAGTGATGGCATAGAGTGCTGCGTCGACATAGTGGTCATACAACCACTCTCTATCCTTCGTGATACCCTCAAGGCGCATCCCGAGATTCTCGGCGATGGTTCGGCTGGGGAAGTTGTCGGTTGCAGCCTCGAGTACAAATCTGTGTAATTTTAGGTCGTCGAAGCAGTGCTCCATCAATCGAATACAAGATTTGGTCGCATATCCATTTCCAGTTTGGTCCTCGGCCAACCAGTAACCAACTCCACAACCTCTGTTCACCCGGTCTATCCAGTTGAGGCTGATTGTCCCAATTAGATTGCCCTCCAACCTAATACCATAGAGGACTCCGTCTCCCCTTTCGTACTCCTCCAGAGTGGATGCGATGAACGAGGTTTCATCATCAACATTGTTCGTTCTATCCAACCAAGGCAGCCACTCCCTGAGGTATTCTCTGTTGGCATCGACCGCGGCGAATAACTCCACGGCATCATCCATTTTGACTTGGCGTAAATCCAAACGGTCTTCGACTTGAAGTTCGGCATAAGGGAATAGGGAATCACCGGAAGGCATCGAACCACCACATCTGTTGGACACTTGATTTGGCATTGAATCGGATGTATATAGGGTTCGGGCTCTGCGACAATGCTTCAAACGAGTGCCATCAGGGCGAGTCATGTCGGAGTCGGGCGAAGGTAACTGGACCTATGCTGACTATCTGAACCTGCATCCATTGCTAGACCTACAAGGAGAGGACAGAGAAATCAACTCTGACGAGATGCACTTCATCATCGTACACCAGACCTTCGAGTTGTGGTTTAAGCAAGTTATTCGCGAGCTTTCCGAGGTTCGTGACATACTCTCCCAGATACCCGTTCCAGAGGATCAAATCCCCAAGGCAGTAGACCACCTAGGTAGAACCACTGAGATATTTCGGTTGATGGCCAACCAATGGACTGTCCTAGAGACTCTGACTCCTCAGGGATTCCTCGCATTCAGAGATGGCCTTGGAACTGCATCGGGCTTTGAGTCATTCCAGATGCGAGAGTTCGAGTTCCTGCTCGGACTCGAAAACGAAGATCGTATTGGTGGCGTCGACCCATTGGACAGTTTCAGGAGAATGCCTGACAATGATGTCAACAAGGCTGTGATCAAGCGTCTGGAAGAGGCTGCCGGCAATCCCTCGTTGTACGACTCAGTGATGGGCTGGATTGCGCGAACCCCAATAATGGGCTCGACTCCCGGCAACGAGGGTGATGCCGAGGTTGTGAGTCAGTATGTCTCGGACCACCTATCTGCTCACAAAGCGTTGTGCAAAGAAGCCGCGGAGAGGTCTTCAGGATGGGGTACTGATGATTCCAGTAAGGCAGCAGAGAGAATGATGGCAGCGCATGACGGTGCCGCTTCCTTCCTGATGCCCGGAGGAGATGTTGACAGGGCCCGAGCCGGTCTGTTATTCATCGAATCATATCGCGAATTGCCCCTACTCACCTGGCCGCGCAAGTTGATTGATGCTCTGGTGGAGTTAGAGGAATCCATGGTGAAGTGGAGACATGCTCATGCTCGCATGGTGGAGCGAATAATGGGCAGGAGAATTGGTACTGGAGGAACTAGCGGTGTGGACTATCTCGATATGACTTCTCGATATCGGATTTTCAAGGATCTGTGGGGGATCAGAACTGTGCTTGTCAAACCGCAGAGAAGGCCTGCTTTGCAGAACGCAGAATTCTACGGCTACTCTTCTGATTCGTGAGAAGATTCTGCTTTCTGGATAGGACCATTGAAGGTTCGTTGGCCTTTCGTGGGTGCGTGCCCGAGCCGGTGATTTGCGCATATGCTCGTACTCCCATTGGGAAGTACAGAGGTTCGCTGTCCGCATACAGTGGCACCGAACTGGGTGCAATGGCGGTAGAGGAGCTCCTCAAGAGAGCAGGGGTTGACCCTGCTAGCGGAGTAATCGATCAGCTCTACATGGGTCAGGTCCTGCAGGCCGGGGCAGGTCAGGCACCGGCAAGACAAGTCGCCATGCGTGTCGGAATGCCCGTCACTACTCCCTGCACTACAATCAACAAAGTCTGCGGCTCAAGTCTCAAAGCAGCGATGATCGCTGCCACCGAAATTGAGGCCGGAGTATCCAGAGTCGTTGTTGCTGGTGGGATGGAGTCGATGACCAATGCTCCCCATCTAGTTCGTAATGTCAAGAGAGGCGAAGGTGTTCCCTATTCATCCCTAGATTCAGTGTTAATGCATGATGGTTTGCAAGATGCATTCACCGGAGAATCGATGGGCAATACCGGCGAGACAGTTGCGAGTGAGTACGGCATTAGTCGCGAGCAATCAGATGCCTTTGCCATTCGCTCACATGCCCTGTCCAACAAGGCATGGGAAGAAGGTTGGTTAGATGATGAGGTGTTTCCAGTTGGTGATCTTACTCGTGATGAGGGAATTCGCCCGGGCTCGGACATGAAGACCTTGGGCTCGCTCAGAACTGTGTTCAGGGACGATGGTCAAGTCACTGCTGGAAACTCCAGTCAAGTCTCGGATGGTGCCTCTGCAGTCCTAATCACATCCGAGCAGGTCGCAGCCGAGCTCGGATTGCCTGTGCTAGCTAGAATCGTCGGCTATGCAACTTCAGGAGTGGAGTCTCACAGAGTTATGTCAGCACCGATTCCGACCGTACGCAAATTACTGGAGCAGACCGGTAGGACGATGGATGATGTGGACATCCTAGAGCACAACGAGGCTTTCGCGGCTGCCTCGTGTGCGATTCAAGCTTCATTGGGCGTCTCGGAGGATAGATTCAACCCCCACGGAGGTGCTGTTGCAGTAGGCCATCCACTGGGTGCAACAGGTACTCGTTGCCTGATGACACTGGTCAATGCGCTAAGGCGTACTGGAGGCAAATGCGGCATTGTTACCATCTGTCTAGGCGGGGGCAATGCCGTCGCAATGATGGTCGAGAGTGATTTGTAAGGCTCAATTTGTTTTCGAATGGATGTCATAGGCCTTATTTGGGGGTCTCCGGTCGCCCGGCCCATGGTAAAGCCTGCAAGACCCCATACTCGCTTTGAGAAGGCTCGGATAATCGGTGCTAGGGCACTTCAGATTAGCATGGGCGCACCGCTCTTCGTATCAGAAGACGAGTTGCGCGATCATTTCAGTGATGAGTTGATTCAACTCTACGGTGTTGAAGAGGCCCAGTGGAGAGTAGTACTGGATCCCAACAAGATAGCTATGCTCGAGTACGAGCAGAATCGCATACCCATCGATGTGGACCCTCACGACGAATGATACTGTAGACTTGGTCAAGTCTATTTGTCGCGGCCCGGAGGCTGCTTTGAGATGAGTGGTTTGTCTGCTAACGACTGTAGGCGGCTGACGGCCGCATTGGTTGTCATTACATTCCTCGTGATTACTCTAGGAGGCACAATCAGAATTTACGACGCTGGTGAGTCTTGCCCCGATTGGCCGACCTGTTTCGGAACATGGGGATTCGATGTATCAGAAGCCGAGCAAGAGGCGTGGTATGAGGCCAATCCTGATGAGATTGATTCTCGCGGGGCGGGGCATCGATACACTACTTTCCAAATATTCACCGAGTGGGCACATCGAGTTCTCGCGGGAGCAGTACTAGGTCCATTGGTTCTGATAGGTTGGCTGCTTGTCAGGCGAGAGCAGGATTTTGGTTCAGAAGTAAGGCTATCCTCAGCGATCTCTGCTGTTCTGATTGTATGGCAGGGGGCTGTCGGCTGGCTGACTGTGCGTATGGATAATGAGCACTGGAGTGTCGCTCTGCACTTGGGTTCAGCACTTGCATTCATGCTCAGTCTGATTTGGCTCTGGTTAGCTCAGACGCGAGATATCAATGCGCTTCCCAAATGGGTTGACTTCGAATCGGACTCTGCTCCGAAATGGGGTCCGAGACTGCTCTGGCTCTCTTTGTTTGCCCTCATCAGTCTGTTCTCCGGGGCTTTCGTATCCACTACAGGCGGTGCTAACACAGGTTGCGGAGTAGAGGGCCTCTACGGCTCATGGCCCCTTTGTCAGCGTGAACTAGTTCCTGAAATCCATGACTGGGTATTGCAGTCTCAAGTGATTCACAGATTGCTAGTAGCAGCAGTCGGAGTGGCTATGATTGCCTCATCTTGGTTCGCATGGAATGAATTAGGCTCGAACAGCACCCTATGCCGATGGATTTTGGTTTCTACAGCACTGTATTTGGCGAACATGCTGATTGGGGGGCTGTACATCCTTTCCTGGGATATGAATGGTGGGTTCGAGGAATGGCTCTCGCTAATCCATCTATTATTCGCCTCTCTTTCGTTCTTGTTTCTTTCAACTGCCTATGTTGGTTCGATAACATCTAGGAGGGTATAGACTTGAGTTGGCGAAGTTATGTTTCTTTGACAAAACCGAGAGTTGTTGTCCTACTACAAATTACTGCGCTGTGCGCAGTATTGGTACATGACAGACTGTACGAACATTTGAGCACCGATACTGCGAATACTATGCTAATCGTATTCGTCGGCGGCTACCTCAGTGCAGGTGGTGCAAATGCAATCAACATGTGGTACGATAGAGATATTGATCCTTTTATGACACGCACAGAGAAGAGGGCAATTCCATCCGGCGAAGTCTCGGCGGAGTCGGCTCTAGCACTGGGAGTGCTGCTCTCTATCGCCGGGGTGACGTGGTTCTGGGTGCTATCGAACGAGGTTGCTGCTTTCTGGTCTGCCTTCAGCATTCTGTTCTATGTCTTCGTGTACAGTATCTGGCTGAAGCGCTCGACTCCTCAGAACATAGTAATCGGCGGTATAGCTGGTTCTACTCCTCCGGTTATTGGCTGGGCGGCTGCCGAAGATAGTCTGGCGGTTTCGATGGAATCCACTACTCAGATTATGGAATCTCTGGTGGACATGGGCAGCCCACTGCCATGGTTGATGTTCCTGCTAATCTTCCTATGGACTCCCCCTCACTTTTGGGCACTCGCCCTGTATCGTTCCGAAGAATATGGGCGAGTGGATGTTCCGATGATGCCCAATGTGAAGGGCGCAGAGAGGACTCTGTTCGAAATGAAGGTCTACGCAATCGTGCTCATCCTGATGTCGCTGGCCGTCCCATCCAGTTTCGGCGGGCTGGAGGAAAGTGATACTCTGTATCACCTCCTAGGATGGAGTGTGGTCGGGCTCAGTATCTGGTACGCTAGTTCGGTTTGGAGAATCGACCTAACCGAAGAACGCGATGAAACAGGTAGGATGCCGACCGCTGCTCGTTCGTTCTTCGTCTCTATGCTATACCTTGCTCTCATGTTCGTGGTTCTGGTGGCTGCGAGTTTTGGTGTGAATGGGGCTGTTTTGGGGGCAGGAATAAGCCTGTTCGCAATCATTCGTAGCGAGACCCGTTAGTAGCCTAGCATCCCGATGGCTTCAAACGCCTACCGCACCATGGCGGAACGGTTAGAGAGGTGCGGTAATGGACGAGCAGGGCCTGATATACGACTGGAATACAGTCGATTACGAGATTATCCGTGATTCTCGCGACCATCCTCACGAGTTGTGGTTCGACGATGAGACCCTGAGGGATGGCCTCCAGAGTCCGAGTGCTCGCAACCCGGAGATTGAGCAGAAGTTGGAACTGATTGACTACATGGAAGCTCTAGGAATACAAAAGGTGGATTTGGGCCTTCCCGGTGCAGGGCCCTTCCATGTTGGCCACATCGATGCCATGCTATCTCACATGGGGAAGAATGACTACGAATTGCGACCAGGTTGCGCAGTACGTACGGTAGTCAGCGACATCGAGCCTCTAGTTGATCTGCAGGCCAAACACGAGAGACAAATACAGGCCAGCGCCTTCCTCGGAACTAGTCCTATTCGCCAGTATGCTGAGGGATGGACAATGGAGAAGATCCTTTCAACGGCGGAGAAGGCCGTCACTTTCGCGGTCGATAACGACATTCCCGTGATGTTCGTAACCGAAGACACGACTCGAAGCAAGCCGGACGAAATCAAGGCAGTCTATACCCGCGCTCTTGAGTTGGGAGCAGATCGTATATGCGTCTGCGACACCTGCGGTCATGTCACTCCAAACGGTGTTCGTAAACTGCTCTCGTTCATCCAAGATGAGGTGATTATTGATTCGGGATTCAAACGCAGAGACATCGAAGTCAATTGGCATGGTCATCAAGATCGGGGCCTTGGTGTGGCCAACAACCTAGCTGCCTATGAGGCAGGGGCTGATGTGATTCACGGTACCGCCCTAGGAGTGGGTGAGCGTGCCGGAAACGCTCCTCTCGACCAGACTCTAGTCAATCTGAGCCTGATGGGAGTCATTAGCAACGACCTGACCATGCTAAACCAGTACACAAGGAAGGCCCACGAATATGTCGAGGTCGCGCTACCGAGGAATTACCCTGTGTTCGGAGAAGATGCTTTTGAGACAGGGACTGGAGTTCACGCGAGCGCAGTAATCAAAGCGATGAAGAAAGGTGACAACTGGCTTGCCGACCGTGTCTACTCCGGGGTACCGGCGGCCGATTACGGGCTTGAGCAAATCATTAGAATTGGACATATGAGTGGTAGGTCTAACATCATCTGGTGGCTACAAAACAATGGATACGAGGCTTCGGATGATTTAGTCTCGCACATGTTCGAGGTGGCCAAATCACAGCGCCGTCTAATGGATGATGATGAGGTCCATGCAGCCATCTCAGAATTCCAAGAATAGTGATTCAACAGTCTCACGACTTAGACGAATGGCTAAATGTGGTAGGCGTTCGACTTCAGGCGTGAGGACCGTCGTCATAGTACTAGTGATGCTAATTCTAACTCCAATAGGGGGTGTGGTTTCCGGCTCTTCTGATTCAGAGAGTATTCGAATCGAAGGCGACCCCATTATGCCAAGTTATTCTAGAGCTGTTCAATTGGCCTTCGATAGAGTATCTGATCTAGATTCTTACCAAAAAGAGGTGCTTGAGCAAACTGTGAATTGGTTGATAGTGAGCAGAGTTCCGATTGACAAACACGAATTTACTATAGCGGCCCCAGACGATAGTCGGCCAGCTCCAATACTGATTGGTTCGTATATCTGGGAGTTTGATGACTCCATTAGTGCTGTTTCTAGACTGCAACTATCATTGAATGCAGGCGAGATTGAGTCTTTCTCTCCTATGGTTGAGAAGCAGCAGTACCCTAGGCTAGTTCCAAACGATCCAGAGTTCAGCTCTCAATGGCATTTGAGGAATACCGGCCAGACTAGCGGAGGAGTATTTGGTGAGGATGCCAATGTGACATCAGTTTGGGACAATTACACTGGTTCTGGAATTGTAATCAGTGTGATTGATGATGGTTTAGATCACAACCATAGCGACATAAATCAGCATTATTCACCTGAGCTGTCATACGATTGGTGCAATGATGATGGTGATCCAATGCCATCCAGTTGGAATGGCCACGGAACAGCAGCAGCCGGGGTGGCTGCGGCGATTGGCAATAACTCAGTAGATGTTGCAGGTGCTGCGTTTGAAGCGACTCTGGCTGGCTCCTTGTTGATTGCATGCTCTACTAACGATGCTACCGAGGCTGATGCACTTAGTTACGAGGAAGATGAAATTGACATTTACTCCAACTCTTGGGGGCCTGCAGATAATGGAAGAACCCTTGAGGCTCCAGGCCCACTTACTCTTGCTGCCTTTGAGAGCGATGCTTATACTGGACGAGATGGACTAGGCAATCTCATTACTTGGGCTGCAGGAAATGGGTTGGGTTCTGACGATGATTCGAACTACGACGGTTATGCCAACAGCAGGTATACGATTGCTGTGACAGCAATCAGCCATAATGGAGAGCAGTCATACTATGCCGAACCGGGAGCAAATATACTCGTAGCGGCTCACTCAAATGGAGATGGTGAAGCAATAACAACTACCGATATCACAGGTTCGGGAGGATACGATAGTGGTAATGTTACTCATACATTTGGAGGGACATCCAGTGCTACTCCTCTAGCTTCTGGAGTAATCGCACTAATGCTCGATGCAAATGAGAATCTGACATGGAGAGACGTTCAGCACGTGCTAGTAAATAGCGCGCGGATGAACGACCCCACCGATTCATCCTGGAGAATTAACGGAGGGGGGCATGATGTATCTCACAAGTATGGATTCGGTGCTGTTGATGCAGGGGCTGCTGTATCATTGGCTGAAAACTGGGTCAACGTAGGAATTGAACTGAATTCAACTTACGGTCCTTACAACACATCTTCTGTAATCCCTGACGATAATACATCTTGGACAGAGTTCACAACCATAGTCACTGATGAGTTGTCACTGGAAAGTGTAGACTTGGTCGTAGACTTAGACCATGATTACAGAGGAGATTTGGATATCGTCCTAGTTTCTCCTTCGGGAACGGAATCTTGGCTAGCCGAGACTAGAAGCGACAGTGGCAACGACTATTCTAACTGGATGTTCAGCACCGTACAACACTGGGATGAGTCATCACTAGGCACTTGGACTCTGAAAATCAGAGATACCTCCTCTGGAACCAATGGGACTCTGAATTCGTGGGAGTTGATTATGCACGGAGTGGACATAGACTTTGATCATGATGACGATGGCCTAAGCGATGAGAATGAGACTCAAGTCTACGGTACAGATCCATACGATCCAGATACTGACAACGACGGTTTGAATGACTATGATGAGGTAATGGTGTACGGGACCAACCCTCTTCTCTCAGACACTGACCTCGACGGGTTGAGTGACTTAACTGAAGTAACGACGACTGGAACCGATCCTCTAGATTCCGACAGTGATGATGATGGTTTGAGTGATGGTGCTGAGGTTAATTTCTGGTCAAGCAATCCGCTTGTATACGATCCGGATGATGACTTGGACTTGTTCTATCACTTCAATGACTGTAACGATACCAATCCATTGGTCAATCCGGGTAGGCCGGAACTACTGAATGGGATTGATGACAACTGTGACGATTTCATTGATGAGGGCTACAACTTCACTGACAGAGATAATGATGGAATAAAGGATTGGAAAGAATACCACATTTACGGTACAGATTTCATGGATTCCGACACCGATGATGATGGTTTGGACGACGGTGAAGAAATCAACATCTACTCTGCCCTAGGATCCAACCCTCTTGTCTATGACAACGATAGTGATTCAGACACTTGGTATTGGTTCGAGGACTGTGATGATAATGATCCAGATCGCTCCCCCGGACAGATCGAATTGTTGGATGATTTCGACAATGACTGTGACTCACTGATTGATGAGGATTATTGGACGTTAGACACCGACAATGACGGGCTCTCTGACTATGATGAATTCCATAACATCACAACCGACCACCTCGATGGGGACACCGATGATGATGGTCTTCCGGATGGGCTTGAATACAACGAATACGCCTCATTGGGGGCTGACCCTCTGGTCCACGATGACGATGCGGACTCTGATGGATGGTACTGGTTCCAAGACTGCGATGATACTGATTTTGAACGAGCGCCTCTGAAGCCAGAATTGCTGGATGGTAAAGACAATGATTGTGACGAAGTTATTGACGAGGATTTCTTCGATTTGGATAGTGACGAAGACGGTCTGACCGATTATGAAGAATTCAACAACTATACTACTAATCCAGAGCTCGCTGATTCGGATAATGATGGCTTGACAGATGGACATGAAGTCACGGTGACTGGTTCTGATCCTAAGATCTTCAACTTCGATAGTGACGAAGACGGATTCTATGACTTCGAGGACTGTGATGATACCGTTGCTACAATCAATCCCGCAGGTACAGAGGATTGGAATGGCAGAGACGACGATTGCAATGAGCAGGTTGATGATGGACTTTCTAGGATTGCTCTAATCTCGACTACACCGGACTTCAGAGAGGTTCAGGATTGGGACGCTGTGAACGAATCTCTTATTCTCACTACAGAAGGAATTCCTGATGCGGTTGGGGCAACCCTAAGTTGGAGTTTTGGAGACTACACAATGACGACGACAGAGGGATCTGAACTCTGGAATGTTAGCGACGATGGAAAGAGAGTAACAATTCTTCCAATTAACTGTGAATCTGCCGACACCTCGTTGGAAATCTATCTCTGCAATCAAGGAGATGGTCCACAACAAGCATCGTTGAAAATATCTGAGCCTGGTGTGACCACTCAGATAATTTGGGACATTGACATGCAAGTTTGGCAGCCACCCAGTAGCTTTGCTGAGAGATTAATTGAATTCGTAGTGTCCCCAGTTGGTCTGTCAGTCACCATCATTGTAATGTCAATCCTACTAAGCATGATTGTACTAGTAATTCGCAGAATTTCATACAACCGTAGGCTTGAAGATGCATACAAAGCATACGATATCAAACCTGGCGAATTTTCCCTATCTCCTGAGTTTCAAGAATACGAACTGCCTTCGGCACCAGACCTTAGTGCTATGATGGGACAACAAACAACCCCTGTACAGTTGCCTTCTATACCTGCGACTCCGGCAGATAATGATTCGATACCCGAGGCTCCAGAATTTGATTAGAGCCAGTTAGGATCTGCCTCGTCGGCTTCTTCTTCAGTCGCGCTCCCTTCATCTCGGCCCCATTCGGCATCGGGCGAGCCTCCTGACCACTCGCCTTCAACGGAAATATCCTCGATGTCGTCGTCCTCTCTCCAAAGGGGTTCTCCATCGGAGCCGCTGGTAATCAAGCACCCTTCTTCATCGAGTCTCGTCCTGAGTGTCTGAGTGCCTCCAGTCATCGGTAGCAGATGTCCGATTGGAGTTCCTGCAGTCACAAAAGGATGTGTTGCGGTAGAAATCAGAAGGCCCCTTGAAGGAGATAATATGTCGAAGTTCTCTCCAGGGCGCTCCGGATCGGTTACCGTCGCTACGGTTTCTCCTTCCTGAACGAAACTCCCTGCAGGAGTGAGAACGTCGAGAAGCCCGCCTTGATCCGATCTGACCCAGACAGAACCAGAAGCGAGGATTCTGAATCTGGGACGGCTGGGGTACCCAGGAATGACTCGAAGACTTCGCAGAACGTTCAGAATACCGTAGATTGCGACTTGTACAGATTCTGGATCTGCCTCATTCGAGCCTCCACCTTCGTAGGTTATAGCAGCCACACCTGCGTCGTTGGAAACTCTCCTCAAGGAACCCTTCGGGCCTTCATTGTCTAGGATAGTTTCGATTCCAAATGCTCTAGCTATCCTATTGCTCGAGGGGTGGGCTAGATTGGCGCGAATCTGGGGCATGTTGGTTCTACCTGTAGCAGCAGTATGCAAATCGACAACGTGGTCGCTGTTGGATATTATCTCATTCCAAAGCCTGTTTGCTACCCTTGAGGTAGTATTGCTGTCCGGCTTTCCTGGGAATCCCCGATTCAAATCCCTTCCATCAGGCATGTATCTGCTCTGGCGCCGGTAGCCGGGAAGGTTCACTACAGGGACTATGCGAATTGTGCCGGCCATCGCAGCCGGATCGATTGCCTTGTCCTCGCCGACGAAGTTAGGTCCACTGAGGTAAGTCAACGCCAATGGCCCTACCAACTCATTGCCGTGTATTGCACCGAGTAGTGTTACCACCGGCCCTGGCCTAGCTCCATGAATTACAGTAATTGGTATTGGCCAAGATTCTCCTATCTCGACATCTATCAATTCGTACTCCAGTTGTCTGACAGTTCCCGGGCTGATTCTCTTTTTCAAGAATCTGTGATACTTCGGCCCATCCTTTCGAGACCACCTAGCAGGAGTTCCCTGATTGTCCTCAAGGGCTTTCTCAATCTCCTCTCTACGGCTGGCAGGAATTTGATTTGATACCTTCAGAGGCTTCGAGCGTCTACGCTTTGGCCGGCTGACTGGGGCACTAGATTTGCCCGAGGTATCGTCGTCGTCCGAACTGGGAGAAGTGCCGGGCACCTTAGTGCGGAGAAGGTTCACCGATAAAGCGGATACGTTTGCGATTCCTAGGAATTTTCAATTCCTAGATGCTGTTCAGGGGCTCCATGAGAGGAAGGGGGCCGTCCGTTCAGGAGGAACATGCACCCAGTAGTATCTGCTTCGGTTGCGGGCCCGCCAACGAGGATGGCCTACGAATCAGATCGTTCCGCTCAGAGAAAGGATTGGAGATGGAATTCACGCCTAGCGATGAACATCAGGCGTTCCCTGGAATGATCAATGGGGGCATTATCGGGACACTACTAGACTGTCATGGGAACTGGACAGCTGCGGTAGCATTGATGGATCAATCCGGACTGGATGAGCCCCCATGCACCGTTACTGCATCCTACTCAATCAAACTCAGGAGGCCAACTCCACATGGAGTCGCTCTCCGGGTCATTTCTGAGATTGTGGAGATTGTGGAGGAGCGAGTCAAGGTCAGCATGACCCTCAGTGCTGAGGGTAAGGTCTGTGCAACTGGTGAGGGATTATTTGTTGCAGTTAAGGAAGGTCACCCAGCCTTCCACCGGTGGAATTAGGGCTGTTTCCACGGCATCCTTTAGAACGGCCGAGGTGAAGGGCTAACGTGACTCAGTCCGGGGGCCGTGATACGGACGAACTCGATGGCCTAGGGCTTGACTCTAGCATAGTTTCTATGCTGCGAGATGAATGGGGAGTTGAGCGTTTGTTTCCTCCTCAGTCAGAGGCTCTGCCTCATGCTCTTTCGGGACGTAACTTGATGCTCACAATTCCTACTGCTAGCGGCAAATCTCTGGTGGCCTATCTTGCTCTGATTCATCGATTGAAGAATGATCTTGAAGGTGGCCGGGGAATCTACGTTGTTCCTCTGAAAGCCCTAGCCAGTGAGAAAGCAACAGAGCTCAAAAAATTAGCTTCCAAGGTCGGACTCAGAGTCGGTATTGCGATTGGTGACAGAGATAGCGAGACCGGGATGATCGATGAGTCGGACATTCTAGTATGCACCAGTGAAAAATTGGACTCTCTTCTCCGTACCCGTTCGGAACTGATGGATGGAGTCGGAATCGTCGTCAGTGATGAGTTTCATCTATTGCACGACCCCAGTCGTGGGCCTACGCTCGAAGTGTTGCTTTCTAGAATCAGACACAGGAGGCCGGATGCGCAGATTATCGCACTATCGGCAACTGTGGGCAATGCTCCAGAGATGGCGAAATGGCTAGATGCAGAGTTGGTGGTTTCGGATTGGCGGCCTGTTTCCCTTCAATACGGAACGGTGAACGGACTGGAGGGTAAAGTCCACAGAGTAGACGGGAAAGACGATGAAGTGTTACCTGAAGTTCGGCATCTCAAGGGGAAGTCAAGTCGTCAATTGCAAGCAGTTCTCTCAGATACGATATCCAGAGGAGGGCAGTTGCTCGTATTCGTCTCCTCACGCTCATCTGCGCAGAAGGAAGCGAGAGAGTTATCCAAGCACTGTAGAAAATTGCTCGTTGACAAAACTCATGGTTTAGTTCCTGAGACTTCAGAGAGATGGGAAGAGATAGCAGATAGCATCTCCAGAGCAGAGGATTCGAATCTCGGGAAGACCTTGTCAAGTGCTCTGAGGGGAGGTGTTGCATTCCATCATGCGGGACTTACTGGCAGACAGAGAGGGATCATTGAGGATGCTTTCAGAGGAGGTGATCTGTCCTGTATAGTTGCGACACCTACTCTGGCGCAAGGCGTCAATCTTCCAGCTCGAACTGTGGTCGTCAGGGACTACAGAAGATGGAGTGCTGCTGCTGGAATGTCCATGCCCCTACCAGTCATGGAAGTCATGCAGATGATGGGTCGTGCTGGTAGGCCGAAATACGACGACGTAGGAGAGTCGTGGCTGCTTGCGAAGGGGAAAGAGGAAGAGGATAAACTGGCCTCCCTCTATCTTCACGGCGAGCCAGAGAAAGTGACTTCAAAACTTGCTAATCCCAATGCAATGAGGGCAGAAGAGGATCCGGCCCTTCTTACTCATGTACTCTCAATGTTGGCCACCGGAGGAATATCCGACAGAGACGCATTAGGTAGATTCTTTTCCAAGACATTCCTAGCTACTCATCTAGATCCTGAGGATCTTGCAACCCGTCTTGATGATGTTATTAGTTGGCTCGCAACTAATGGGATGATTGACCGTACCGGGGAGTCCGAAGAGGTGAGACAGAGGATGCTTGAGGAGGGCCCGGTTGAACAGGATGAGGAGTGGGAGGATGAGTTTCCATCTTGGGTCGACTCCGCATCAGAAGTCTTGGGTATCGACATTCGAGGAGAACGAGAAGTGGACCAATTCAAGCCTAGAAGAGGGCCTCCAATTTTCGGGTTCCGTAAGGCTAGTCTGCACGAGTCATACGAACAGGACCCTCCTGAGCCTGCTTCGATGACATATCGCGCAACTCCTCTAGGCGTGCGAGTATCTCAACTGTACCTCAATCCCATTTCCGGCCGGATGCTGAGAGATGGTATGAGTCGGGCGATGGCAATACTGACTGGAGAAGATCAGCATCGCCAGGTTTCTCCTCTGAGTTTACTCCACTTGGTTTCGTGCACTCCCGATTTCCTTCCACTGTGGCCAAGGAAGAGTGATTTGGATGCGATTCTGGCTATGATGGAGGGCCATGATAGGGAATTCCTTACTCAAGCGGTGGACCTTGAACATGAAAGGCGAATGAAGGGTGTCTTAGTGCTCCAGTCGTGGGCTGACGAGTACAGGATAGACCAGATTGAGGAAGAATGGGGAGTTCAGCCCGGAGATCTCAGAGGTAGAGTAGAGATAGCAGAGTGGTTACTATATGCAACGAGAAGAATTCTCGCTGATGATGAGGAATTGGTCAATATGGACAGGGGCTCGCATAGAACTCTTGTTGAGGCCGTGGACGAGATGCATCGAAGAATCAGATATGGTTGCAAGACAGAATTGCTTGGCCTAGTCGCACTGAGGGGAGTCGGTAGGGCGAGAGCGAGGCAGATGGCGGATTTGCTCGGAGTTTCAAACGCCGCCGATTTGGCCGAATTGACTGAGCGAGATATGCAGAAACTGTCTGACTTACGCGGATGGAGTCCTCGACTCGTAGAAGGTATCGTAAATACGGCTTCACGCGTAGTTAGGCGGCGTTCACGATAGATACAATTCTTCTAGTCGAGGCCATCGGCATCCGTGGACGAGTCAGCTGGCATGCCTTGGTTTCCCGCTTGGGGCATTGAATTCTCTGAACCGATTGAGAATCCAAGCCCGACTGTGTCTTTGTTCAATGAATGGAGGCCGAGTGACAGATGGTTGCTTCTATCGTATCATGCTGCCTGCAGCGAGGTAAGACTCTGGACAGCGTGGTCCGCACTGAGGAGGAGAGAAGAGTCGGGCAGAATGATTGCGAGAACTCCCGACGCGGAGTTCCTCAGACTGATTTCTGGCACTAGGCAACTCAGTGTTGCGTTTCAGCGAGCGGGTTTGAGCGAAGGGGATGAGTCTGCTTGGATTGTCTGCCTTCCCGACTATGCGATGGGAGACGAATTCGGAGATATTGAGATTCACAGGTCAGCCTATTCAGACAACGATATTGAGGCGACTAGGCTGATTGAACATCTTGATGCGAAACTGCTTGCCAAGCGTCCGATTCCTACCGATGAGGGTTTAATTCGACTAGATGCAATAGATATCGAGGAGTTAGTCGAGGCTTCTGATAGAGAGAATGTCTTCCTGACACATTCAGCTCTCGCAGACATGTAAGTCATTTTGAGTCAAACTCATAGGCGAGCTACACGAGCGCGTGTCGGGAATCATGGCGAAGTTTCACGGCTTCAGGCACTGCGTCACCTGCAAGGTGAGCTGTACTCCCGGAAACTTCGTCGACTTTGAGAGTAAGAGGTACTGTACCGCCTGTTGGATTGAGAGCAACAATCCCGAACATCCTGAACTTGATGAGGCCAGGAGAAAGGTGAATGAAGCCGTAGATGAATGGAAGTGCGCTAAGTGGACTCGGGAAGAGGGGCCCCTTCCAAACGGACCTAAGTCTCCCCGTCAGAGGTTGTAGATTGAGTTCCTTCATCGATGGCGACTTTGACGCCACACAATGGGAGAATATCGAGCCTTACACAAAGGATTTGTTAGAACGGAAGTTGACCTGTTCAGGTTGCCTAGAGACTTTGATTAAGGATGCTTCAACTCTTGCAGAGCACATCTCAGAAGCCGGTGCTCTGTTGTATATCGGGATGACATGCAACACTGAGAGCGAGGAGAAGCGCGACTCATTCCTAGACTTCTCAAGTAATGTAAGGCCAAAACTCTCAGAGTTCTCTGATGCACTGAATAGGAGAATTATCGAACATCCTGCAGCGGATGATCTGCCAGAAAGATACGATTTGATGCTCAGAGGGATGAGAACAGACATCGAGATATTCCGTAAGGAGAATATTCCATTGGGAGTTCGACAGACTGAGCTCGTTACAGAAGCACAGGGAATAACTGGTGCAATGACAGTTGAATTTGATGGCGAAGAGAGGACATTTCCTCAGATGAGTAGTTACTTGGAGTCGAATGACCGCGAGGAGCGGCGGGCAGCATGGACAGCAATGTCCGAGAGAAGGATGCAGGATCACGAGAGGATGTCAGAAATTTTTGATGAATTAGTGTCGTTGAGGCATCAGATTGCACTCAATGCTGGATTCGATAGTTTCACTCAATATATGTTCAAGGCTATGCATCGATTTGACTACTCTATCGATGACTGTTTGGAATTTCACAACTCTGTAGAATCTGTTTGCATGCCAATTCTCAGAGGGATTAACAGGGAGAGGAAGGGTGCATTTGGACTAGATCGACTGAGCCCTTGGGATGTTAATGAGAAGACAGGTGCAGGGCCGGACATCCATGGTAGAGAACCGCTTAGACCATTTGTTACCGTAGATGAAATGGTGGAGAAATTATCTGTGATGTTTCACGAAATTTCAAGCGATCTGGGCGGCAAGTTCGACAAACTGGTGGAAATGGATACTCTCGATCTCGATACTAGAAAGGGCAAGGCGCCGGGTGGTTATCAGTACTATCTTGAGAAGAGTAGGGTTCCTTTCATCTTCATGAACGCTGCAGGCCTTCAAGGAGACTTGGAGACAATGATTCACGAAGCTGGCCATGCATTCCATTCTCTGTATTGTGGACATCTGGAACTGATTGATGAGAGAAATTACCCAATCGAGTTCGCAGAGGTTGCATCAATGTCGATGGAACTGCTAACGCAACCATGGTGGAACAAATTCTACGATAAAGAAGAAGCGGACAGAGCGAAGAGAACTCATCTAGAAGGGGTCGTTTTCCTATTACCTTGGATAGCGACTATTGATTCATTCCAACACTGGATTTACGAAAACCCTGGCCATACCAGAGAACAGCGTGCAGAAGCCTGGCTTTCCATTAGAGATAGGTTCGGTTCGGAAATGGATTGGACTAGTTATTCTGACTTCAAAGAAGTATCATGGCAGCAGCAAGGGCATCTGTATGGAGTTCCATTCTATTACATCGAATACGGAATCGCGCAGTTGGGATCTCTGCAACTGTGGAAGACTCAATTGAACAATCCGCAAAAGGCCCTAGACGACTACGCCAATGCGATGAAACTGGGCAACACTAGAACCCTACCAGAGTTATTCTCCGCAGCGGATCTCAAACTAGGATTTGATGAATTGCACTTCCTGTCACTAATGGAATCTGTAGAGAAATCCCTAGCAGAGTTGCCCGCTTAGTATTCGGACCCGAGGAGTCTACGAGATTCAGTCTCGTAGACCCTCGGTTGTCACGGTAAAGACCGCTTCGCCGTCAGGCAAGTTGGGGCTGTCGATTAGGCGAGCTATGCGACGGCCCCCCTTAGACTTCCTCAGATACAAGCGGAATGTGCTGGCGTGGGCAACGATGTGCCCACCGATTGCCTTGGTTGGATCTCCCCACATAGCGTCTGGCTTGGACATGACTTGATTGGTGACCAAGACCAATGCGTTATTGACATCAGAAAGTTGCTTGAGTTCCTTCATGTGCTTGTTCAGCTTCTGCTGTCGTGCTGCAAGCATACCTCTGCCGATATACTCAGCACGGAAGTGACTCGTAAGAGAATCCACAATGACGAGTTTTACATCGATATTCTTGGACATCCTCTTAATCTCATCAACCAAAAGAATCTGGTGAGCTGAATTGTAAGCCCTAGCAACGTGAATTCTGTCTAGGGCATCCTGGGGTTCTATCCCGACGGCCTCAGCCATCTGAGCTATTCTCTCCGGCCTAAACGTGTCCTCGGTGTCGATATAGAACACCTCACCGTCGAAGCCGCCTTTGTCGAAGGGTAGTATCGAATTCACGGCGAGTTGGTGACCAATCTGTGTCTTGCCACTACCAAACTCACCGAACACCTCGACTATGGCCTGAGTCTCAAAGCCACCACCAAGAAGTTCGTCGAAAGAGGATGAGCCGGATGTAAGTTTCTGCACCATTTTGCGGCGATCGAGGAGGGCTGAACCACTGACGAAACCACCTATGTTTGCCATCTTCTTCGCACCTGCGATGATTTTGGCTGAAACTGCCTCGCCTAATTCGGCCTGCTCTGCTAGCTCGGATGGACTCATCACGGCAATAGCGAGTAATTCCTCGAATCCTGCTTCGCGCAGTTTCTCTGCAGTAGCCGGACCTACTCCGGGTAAATCTTCCACCGTTAGTTCGGGCTCATCGACATCAATCACAATCTCTTCTTCTTCCATCTTTTCACTGGCTGTCTTCTTGGTCATCTCATTCACCTGTTGGCCCTATCTGGTCTTAGAAAGTATATGAACAAACGAATGGGCCTATTCGAAGGTTGAAAGTGCTCGAGATGTATTGTTATCCGCAGTACATCGATTTTCACTTTCAGTTTGGTAGCGGGTGGTGGATTTGAACCACCGGTCTCCGGGTTATGAGCCCGACGAGATAACCTGGCTACTCCAACCCGCT
>PBWO01000052.1 GCA_002727275.1 Methanobacteriota archaeon | reverse complement strand
GGGATTCTGAAACTGAGTTTTAGATCGGTATTAGTTCTCAGTACGTTGCCTGCGACTTGCACTGAAGGCATGCCATCTGCACCGATGATAGATAGTGTCGGTTGCCAATTCATAGCGATAATCATGTCTTCTGTCGAATCGGCTACCGGGATGAGCGTGTTGACTGTAGGGAATTGTTCCCAGAGGCTGTCCCCTACAACTGATGCAAGGGCCGCCGCTTTCTCGCGGATGTCTTCGCCAATTTCCACATGCATCTCTGGTATGAGAATCTCTCCAGTGGATGAATCCTCTACTCTATCGAGTAGCATTCTCTGGACTCTGAAAGAAGAGGGGATAGTTCCTCCTGATGTGCCCGAGTGGATTCCCTCATGCGAGACACGCACCGATAGGGTTCCTGAGACTAGTCCCCTCAGAGCCTCGGTCATCCAAACGTGGTCATAGTCAGGCCCTCCACTGTCCAAGACTACTATCATGTCTGGGTCTCCAAGTTGCTCGCTCAGTGCGTCCAAGTAAGGCGGGAGGTCGAATGAGCCTGACTCTTCGCAGGTTTCGATTAGGAAAGAGCACCGAGGATGCGGGATTCCTGCTTCCTGCAGAAGTCGAATTGATGTGACACAGAGATATCCCCCATACCCGTCGTCGACAGAGCCTCTGCCGAACAGCCAGGGGTCTCTGCGTACAGCCTTCAGAGGGTGTAGTCCCTCTGACCAAAGATCGGGTTTGGAAGGTTGTTTGTCTAGATGTGAGTAGAAAATCACCTCTCCTGGTCCGGTGCCTTCGATAGTCACCAGAAGAACTGGAGACTTGTCGTCTATTCGGTGGATTTCGTGGCTCAGTCCAGCGATTTTCTGCTCATCAAGCCAAGCACAGAACAAGTCAATTGTAGCGTCGAGTTCTTCCAATTCGGCCCATTTAGGCTCAAAGAGGGGAGAGAGTGCGGGGATGCTGATGAACTCCATTAGACTGGGCAGTATTGACTCCTCCCAGATTTCGTCGCTTCTCTTTGCTAGAGCATTCAAGTCGATTGCCATGGCCCTGTGTGTGGTGATGGGCAAATGGATTCTTCGACTCAGTGCTATTCATCCTGCGGACCACAAATTGGAATGAGGCCTCTGCTGAATGGGCATCTGTCGCACACCTCTGATGACTCAGATGGTAGTCTCTCAAACCGAGATAGTGGTACTGATGAAGACAGTGACATTCTCGCGCTTCTCTCTAGCAATGCATCTAGGTTCGTAAGTGAATCTGCTAGCATCTCTTCTGGATACTCAACCACTCTTCCTGTAACACCAACCAGAATAGCAGGAGGTAGTACCTGTCGAGACGGTATTCCTTGGGCCGCTCTGGCGTCCTCGATGCTCTTGAGTGCACGATAGTAGAGCGCAAGTTGTAGACCGTGTTTGGAGAGAATCTCCATCTCTGAATGATTGGCGGGCCCCACTTCTTCAGAGCCAAGTGTCTCAATGAGTCCAGTGGGAGAGTCGGCATCAATCGATCCGGCATCCTCTGTCTTCAGATCTACTGCACGTATGGCAGGCTGGCCATCTGAGGATACCGTGCAAATGACAAGATCGATTATTCCACTCATCTCGACTATAGCGCTGTCGTGACTGGAAATCCGTATATTGCCATCAGGACTCCATCTATTCCTAGTTGTGTTGTCAGTTTCAACATCGATTGAGATATGGAATGGCATCTCTGTCCTGAGTGCCTCCAAATTGTGATTTCGAACGGTTTCCTTGCGAATCATCGCACCGAGTGGCCCTGAGCTGACGCGGTCAGCCATCATGACTACCAATTCTGCGGTTCTAGCCTCGTCAGCATCGGGTGGCAGCAACTCGTTGAAAACAATCTCGTGAATCTTGGAGTCGTTTATTCTGTCCTCTTGTTGCACAGTCCACGAAGGTAACAGAGGCGCGCTAGGCTGACCATCGATTCCGGGGTTACCCAATCCTATCTCCAGCACTCTATGGAAGATGGTCCCAAATGTCGCAGGGTCAACCTTGCTGGGCAAACCTGTTGATTCTACTAACTTGTCAGAGGGTATAATCGGGTCAGGGAAAAGTCCGCCTCTCGTTTCGTACCACTGCCTTCTGGGACACTCATCAAATATTGGAAGGCGATTAGGCGAGAGAGTAATTCTGGGTGAAGAGTCGTTTCGCGGTTCAGTGGTGAGTTCGGTGCTAGAACCTGACGATTTGGCAGCAGTATTCATTCTCTCGATTCTCTGAAGTGGGGTCAATACAGAATCTTCGTTTTCGAAGCAATTGGGGTGATGCAAGATGAGCATTCCGTCTAGGGTCTGAGCATCTCCAATCGAACCGTTGGCGAGCATTCTGACTGGATTAAAATTCCTGACTCCTCGGGTCCTGAGAGGCTGCGGATCTTGAACATCCTGCTCATCAATCCAAGGTGAGTCGTCCTCGGATCGTCTTAGTGAACCTTGCCTAAGGGACTCAATCCACATCTGTCCTAGTTGTGGCAATGACTTGTCGTATGTCCATGGAATAACCAGTCCGTTGCCATTTTCCCAAGCGGTCTTGCGAGGAGAGCCGACAATCACTAATCTCTCCTCGGCTCTTGTGGCTCCGACATAGAGTAGTCGTCTCGCCTCGGCATCCTTGCGAGCGCGGTGTAGCCAACTGACATGATGCCATACTGCTGACTGGGGCGAGCCTGGGCCCGGCCAGGGTTTTGGATTTCCAGAGAACATCTCGGGACTGACAATCAGGCGACTCTTGTTCTCGTTAGTCATGTTGGTCCCCCTATCTGAGAACAAGTCAACTAAGAAGACCACTTTGGCCTCAAGCCCCTTAGCACTGTGTATGGTCATAACTCGAACGGCATCGCTTGGAGGGGTATTTACAGCCTCGATGGCATCGGAATTATCTTCTCTAAGATTGCGGATTCTATCGGCAAGTACCATAGGGTCGCCGCCGACATCTAGAGCGAGTTCTCTGACCATCTCTACGAAGTTCTCAACATCCTGAATTGAAACCGAGTCGTGATGCCCGACGAGGAGATCTGAATGGTCTATTGTATCCTCAAGTAAATCGATTATTCGTCCGCATGATGAGAGTTCTATCCACCTATCCACCAATGCCCTTAGCCTATCATTTGGACAGTGTTCCGAGAGTCGGTACAAGAGGTTCTCTCCTCTACTGGAGTCGTCTAGATAAGCTTGCAATTGTGAGTCATCCATCCCGATGATTGGTGAGCGGGCAACCCAAGCTGCGCTGTGTCTTGAAGAAGGTCGGGCGATGAGTTGTAGAAGTCCATCCAAGGCGTGGACTGCGGGTCTTTCAAGCAGACCTCCTTCTCGGTCTGCTTGGGCTGGAACTCCATGATTTCGGAGATGTCTGATGACAATGTCTCTGAGATTGGGTCTAGTCGGGAGTAGAATCATGATATCACTTGGAGCCACGGTCTCCTCCGCCTCAATTTCGTGCCAACCACCATCGGAATCGCGTACTCTGATAGTTTCTCCAAGTATCAGGCTGCGAACACGTAAGGCGACCATCTGCGCCTGACGCTCAAGTGAGTCTGGTAGTCCGGGGCCAAATGGGTCTAGGGGTAGTGTCAGGTCTGCAGGGGGGTCCTGTTCTCCACCTGTGGAAAGAGGACACAGCCATTCGATGGCTCCAGAATCGTCCTGTTTGTCAGGATTTGCGAACAGCGTTTGAGGCGTTGCATAGAAATCGGCAGATGGGAACAGCCTATGGCGGTGAGAAAAGATATCCTCCCACCATTCGTTCATCGCTCTGAGTAATCCTCCACTGGTGCGGTAGTTTACCTGTAGAGAGATCATCCCACGTCTGCGGCGTTTAACCTCTGATTCTTCTGGTGCAGGGAGATTTCTGTCGGTGGCATTAAACGGAATCCAAGGAACAAGTTCTCTTCCTCCTTTCTCCATGTGCTCACTGGCCTTGGCGATGGTCAGAGCATGCGCATTTCTTGGATCACGGCTGTGAGAATCCTTGCGAAGTGTGGGTTTGCGAACCAGCGCCGGTACGCTGGCGAACTCGTGTTCGTTGACTAACATCAAATGGCGGGCGTATTCAAGGAAACCGGTCACTTCCGCCTGTCTAAATGCGTAGATGCTCTGTTTGACATCGCCGACATAGCAAACGGTGGGCTGCCAGGGCGTGTCCGGTGTCTCGGGTTCGCCATCCTCAACTCTCCTCTCGCCCCATAACCTAGCAAGCAACCTCCATTGTAAAGGAGAATTATCCTGAGCCTCGTCGATGATGAATGCCCTGTATCTTCTCCTGATTGATTTGAGTAAATCGTACCTGAACTGTAGGTCGTTTCGAATAGGGCCAAGGTCAGAGGCGGCCTCACCGGCGAGGCTTGGGTTTGCTTCCAACCGATTTAGTTCATCGAAGGTCATATGGATATGATCATCCGTCCACGGACTGTTCGAGATTGAGTCGAGAGTATTCTGCATAGATTCTGGATAGAAAGATCTGCAAGTGTAAGGGCAGTTTGCCAGCAGCAAGTCTCCGGCGAGCCTCAGGATATCATCGAAGTCATGTACCTCATCTCTCTCCTTCAACTTCTGTAATATCCCCTTGAATCCGTGATGAACGAGATATAGGTCCTCGAGGTTCCTGACCTCGGCCTCAAGGCTGAATCCGTAGTCCTGTGGCCGAGAATTTATCCGCTCTGGGAGAGGTTCTGATAATGGGGTCACTGTTGGCCTCCAAGAATCTGGCGAGGCGGGCGGCCTGATGCCATCCAGGAACATCGCCAGTTTGGTGAAATGCAGAACAAGTAGTCCAGAATCGGTTGACCAAGCGGATTTTAGGTCATCAGAAACGTCCTTGAATCCCGACTTGACATGTTCCTTGGTGATTTTGTTCTTGATTATTGAAACCCTGCCTATTCCCGAGACCCAATCATCAGAAGGTAGGTTATTGTGAGGAAGGAAAGATAGTTTCTTCTTCAGATAACCTCCTCGATTTAGGGTGCACTCAAGCACATGACCCAACCAAACCAGTTGACCCCATGGATCTTCTGGAAGGTTTTCCGAGAGTTCATCTACGCAGGCCATCCTCGATTCTGCAGGCCATCCTTCTAGGGCCAAAACCGCTGAGTTATCCTTCACCAGATTACAGAATCTGCTGATTATTGAGTGGACTATTTCTGCGTGTTGACGGATGTCTGAGGATTCAATTGAGGCCATAATCTGCTGATGTAATAGTTCGGGAGAGAATTGGCCTCCTTCCATAAGGCTTCGAGATGCTTCTTCGATGAATACGGAGTTGCCGATTAGACTGCGTAGGACATTGGCAGCTGTCCATCTACCCGAGTAATGTCTTGCTATGCGATCTCGGGCAGATAGGATTTCTGATGCCATGTGAGATGGTAATCCGGCATCCACTGCTTCTCCAATATTCGATGTAGAGTTCGGAAGTCTCCAAAGTGTATTGAGGGCAGATTCCACCAACATGGCGCGTCCTGCATCTGATACGTTCTCGCGACTAAGAGCATCTCCCAAATGGCCACGATAGGGTGAAACTAGTTTATTCAGGAATGAGTCGATGGTGCCGATGGGAGCATCCTCAATTAGAGTCAACAACTGTTCTCCAAAACCAGAATCTCTGATTCTCGGGTCGCTCCTTCCAGTCTCGCCCGACCCCGCCGGGCCAGGCTTCAGTCCAGCGATATCTCGCCTAAGTCTGTCACGCATCTCATCTGCGGCTCGGTTTGTGTAAGTCAGCAGTACGACCTCACCGGGAAGCAGTCCCCCCCATTCCCTGAGATCTATCCTCTCAGAAGAAGGGGCGGTAATCATCCCCCCAGAGAGTCTCGCGGGTCGCTCCGGCGTGGGCAGAATCCTAGTAGCTCTCTGATCTTCTGTCAGATAGTGCTCTATTACTCTGTGCACGATAGTGCTGGTCTTACCAGTTCCTGCACCTGCATCTATCACGATATGAGAGTCAATGTTGAGCGCTAGTCGCTGGGCTGTGTTGAGTCGCATCAGAATCTCTCCTTTATCGCGACATTGCATACATCACTTACTGGACAATATGCGCAGACTCTCTTGTTGCTGGATTTCTTTACCTTGGTAGGTGTTGGATGGACATTGCCTTCAGAGGCTCCTTGGGCAGTTCGCAGGGCGACTATGAGGCGATGAGTCAGCCATGCTCTGAAGTGGTCGCTGTCCGGAGGTGGGGTTTCATCGGTGAAACGGAAGAGTGGGGCTGTAATGTTCGTTGTAGTCCCGATTTTAGTTTGGTCACTCAGATATCTATCGGAGACTTCAATCATGTGCTCTGTGTCATGACTGAACAATGATATCCCTGCAGCTACCACTAAGTCCCCTGGATGTGCTATCTCCCATGCCCTAGCATACAGAGCCAATTGCAACTCCTGCAGTAGACCATCAGAATGTCTCTCCTCTGCCGTCTTACTCTCAGATGTTTTCAAATCCCTGATTGCAATCAGTCTTCGAGGTTTCCATCCAGAGCCGTGAAGTCGTAAAGGTGCGATTTTATCGTCACCGTCTTGATTCAGCCAAGTTTCAGATTCTAGGCCTGAAGGAAGCGCATCGACACGATCAATAAGACCTCTAATTCGAATCGGCGGAAGTTCTTCTCCAGCGAGTTCGGATGGGATGGAGATTTCGATGCCGTTCTCGTCAAATTCGGACATGTCCCACTCTAGACACAGAGGAGCGGTTGCGGATAGATCAAACTCGGCTCTGACAATGGTGCCTATTCTTCCAGATGTCAGTATATCTGCTGGGTCGGCTAGCCAGTCGTTCCAATCCGACCTTTCCAATCCGGTTAGTACCCTCAGCCTATGATTGGAAACTGCATCTGTCCTATCTAACCAAGGAGCTCTGGAGTCCAGCGACTCCATTGCCACACGCATCACCTCTTCTTCGCTGAATCCAGATGAAGATACTGTCAGAGGAGTTGTATCTTCGTTGATTTGTCTCTCAATGCCAATCTCCATTCCAAGAGTTTTGCAAATCATATCGTGATGCACAAAATGCAGTAACTCGCCGTGAGTTCGAGGGTCGATATCTTCGGACTGACGCTCGTCCTGGTCGGATCTCAGACTATTTGATAGCCAACCCATTCGAGGACAATTGAGCCAATCGTGCAGCCTGCTTGGTGACCAGATTTTGATGTTCTGCTCAGCTCCATCATTGTGTCCATGTCTAGCATCGCTGATTGAAACGCCTGTCTCATGTGGATTGACCGGTCTGAAATCGATTGATGGAGTCTTCTTACCTCCATCTGTGAATCCTCCGATGACAGGCCACCTCTGGTTCAAGCGTGGGGCATTGAGAGTCTTTGGAGTGGTGCGTGAAAATTCTGTAACATCGGCAAACATCAGATGGTTATTGGCTGAATTCGGCAGGTAGCCGTCATCATCTGTGTTCTTGGGTTGTCTGCGCTCTCTATCTCTCTGTAGAGCGGCATCGAGTGGGATGGTAATTGAATTTGCATTGAGGGGTGCCCTAGGTGCTGAAATCATCCTGCTCATCAGGGCGCCTTCGAGTTGCCTCTCACCTCTGGGCTCTAGTGGTGAGTCGGAATCAATAGAGAACTGTTCTGCCTCATTCATTGGGTCGTTTTCGGTTGCCCATTCTCTCAGTGGGGCTGCTGGAGGAGAAGTATCATCGAGAGATGGATCGAGTAGAATGACCTCGTTGGCAGAAGCAAGGATGCTCTCTAGATAGTGTCTGGCATCTCTGATTGGTCCATCGGGTCTGAGTATATCGGCTGAGTGTCTTTCTTCCTCTCCGAGGAATGCCATCTTTGGTACGGTCAGGTCCCATGAAGAACTGGATAAGTTCGCCATGATGATGCAATCCGCAGTACAACCCAGAGCGTCGGCTGGTGTGAGCAGAGTTACTCTCTGCGAGGAAGGAATGTTGGCCTCTACTCCTGAACGAGTCAGTAGATGGGTGAATTCCTCTACCCAGTCATGACCCGATACGGGTGATTTCATTCCTAGACTGTTCTGATACGAGCGCAGCGCTCTATGGTCCCTGAAGATTGCCTGAATCACGGCAGCAGGTGTCGTTCCTTCACCGTCGCTGTGCTCCATCAGAGATTGTAAATCGAGTGAAGAAAATAGTTGGTTGAGCCAGGCGTCTCCGTCGGATGGTGACTCTGGAAGGAGAAGAGTTTCTCCTGACTCACAACCTATCGTGATGTTCTCATCTGAGAGTGCTTGCAAGTCCTCTCGATTCAGCAGAGGTCGTAGCGACTCAACTAGGCACAGAAGCCACCACTGAGTCGATTCCTTGGATATGTGGTCGTACCGAGAGGCTGCCGGACGTGATAGAGTTCGAAGCCATCTCTCAAGGGTCCCCGGGCCCCCGAGAACATGATCATCTCTTGCCAGTCGGGTCAGTACCTCCGGGTCAGCGACTGGTCTGATACGTGAGTTGGAAGGATGCTCAGTGGAGGAATCAAATGGAATAATTGAGGATTGGATTGCTAGAGATCTCAGGTGCTGCAGACAGAATGCATCAGGTCCGTGTGGCAGATTTGCCAAGGCCCTAATCCAGTGCCCCACGGAGTGTGATGAGCAAGGCACCTTGGTGTTTGGAACCTCGATTCCAATCGACTTCAATCGCTGGCTCCACTTGTGCAGATTGGAGTCCAAGGCCGGATCGATGATAGTTATTCTAGAGTCTTGGCTGGCCTCCAGGCGCTCGCCAACGAGAGCTATTGAGGCATCGAATGAATGCTCCTCCCTCTGTAGCATCAATCTGCTAACTGAATTGTCCGGAGTAGTGTTTTCAGGTTGGTGAGGAGGAATCCATTCCGGGAGTTGTGACATCTCCGACAAAGGATGCTCGTCTAACAGCATCAGTCCGTGATGGCCTAATCTGAAATTGCCCGGATGAGTTAGTTGATGGATGGGGCAGTGACTAGAAATTGTCAACAGCATCTCGATTTCACTTTTTGGTAGGCTAGGAGGGTGGTCTAGCATCACTATTCCATCTACATCTAAGAGGGTGAAAGGAGTATCAGAGTTCCTCAGTCCTTCGATTACTCGCTGTGTCGCCATGTCTGGGTGGGTTCCACCTAATCTCTCTTCTAAGTCTTGGATAACTCTTCTGAATGATGTGATTCCAGGTCCATCCCATTTGTCTGTTGAGGATTGTTTGCTCAGGTAGGTGTGCAAATCTGAGAGTGCAGAGGTCTTACCTCTACCCCAACTCATATTGGGTAGAGGATTGATGAGTGGAAATGCAAGTTGTGATGCTGCCTTGCTGCATTCCTCATGCAGAATTATCTCGAACGGTGCCTCTGTGCTTAGCAACCTTGGGACTCTTAGGTCTGCCAACAGTGATGAGCGTAGTGAGGCTATAGTGTGGTGCAGGGTCTTGTCCAAAGCATGGCCGCCTTGAATCTTGGAAATCGATTGACGTCTGGATGTCTCTGTGGGGTAAATGACGAGCAATCTACTCTGATGGTCAGCCTCGTCTCCGGGGCCGAGGGATTGAGTGGTTAGGTGTGATAACAACCAACCCGGCATCCTTCCTCTGGGAACCTCTTCACATGTCACCTGAACGTTGAATTCGTGGCTCATGGGCATCACCGAGCATACGCGATGGAGGGCGGGGTTATTCAACCCAACTGAGGATGTTCTCGCAACCCAATAATCATCGCTGTCTGCGGGCAGAAGCCGCTGCAAGCATGCACATCAGTGCCGCTATCGGCCCGGTAGCAGGTAGAGGTGAATCTGGTTCCTCAGGATAGGACCAGTCAATTAAGAGAACTACAGAGAGGTCATCACCATCCCAAACTGCTGGAATATCCAATGTGGCGGCACCTGTCAGTGTATCGAATTCGTATGCTTCGTGGAGTACATGGTGGTAGTAATCCAAGCCATTTGTGCCCTCAGGGAAGTATGCACTATCCTCAATGAAAAATACCCATGGAGAGAGTGTGATTGTTGGGCAACTACCTCCTCCATCCATGCATTGGAACTCTAATCCACTGAGATTCCATGAAACCTGTAAGTTTCCTTGGTCAGTCTGTGATGTCGAGAAAGAGGCGGGGCCAGTGAAATGTGCTGATGATCCGGTTGCAAGAGAGGTTGCGTAGTCGTTCACCAGATTGCTTGAACTAGCCCTCATACCCCAATGGAGTCTCTCTCCGAAGAAGATTTTCGATGGCGCAACCCGGGTGTTACTAGGCTCGCTAGCTGCATACGAGCCATCCCCGTATGTCGACTCCCAGCGATGCTCGGTAGAGTTACTGCCGAACGGGTCAAGGGCCTCGTATTTGTGCCTATGATAGTGTATCCTGAACACCTCAGCGTCTCCAATGGCCTCGTCGAGAGCGTTTTCTGTGTGCACGCAACTGGTGCACCATGTTGCGGTGTATACCTCAATGACTGGTACGAAGTTATCTTCAATCACGGTTGCTTCTGTTATGATTGAACCGTTGCCTAGGGAAATTGCGATTGCTCCGACGGTTCCTCCATTCACACCCAATCTGGCCTCGTCCCATAACGAGCTGCCTTCGCTGCTGGAAACTGTCGTTGAGAATGACGAAAGGAGCAGGGCCACCACTAGGGCTGAGGTGATTCGCATGCGACTCGCTGCCCTAAGGGATATTGAATGCTTACGGGTCATTGAGCGGCTTCAAAAGCCACAATGGCCCGGTCTATGTCCTCGTCGGTGATGTGTAGATGTACGACAGCTCTGATTGTTGAGGCTTCGAGATCCAGCACGTCGACGCCCATCGAGGACAAGTTCTCTACCAGAGCCTTGGCTCCACCTTCGCTACAATCGACATACACCATGTTTGACTGGACTGAATCGAGATCTACCGAGTAAGCATCCATTGCGTTCACGGCCTCTGCGAGTCGGCGGGCTCTGGAGTGATCTTCGACGAGTCTGTCGATATTGTTCTCAAGGGCGTACAACCCAGCAGCCGCAAGCATACCAGCCTGCCTCATCCCGCCGCCGAACATCTTGCGCCATCGGTGGGCCTCTGAGATTGTTGCCGAATCTCCAACCAATAATGACCCGACCGGTGCTCCCAAACCCTTGGACAGACATATTGAGATGGTATCGAAATCCCTGACCATTCTCGCCGGATCCGTTCCGCTGGCAACGACGGCGTTAAACATTCTAGCTCCATCCAAGTGGGCCCTGCAATCGTTGCTGTGTGCAACTTCACAAATCGCATCCAGAGTCTCTTGGTCGTAGACCGATCCCCCTCCAACATTGGCTGTGTTTTCGACGCAAATAAGTGTACATTCGGGATAATGAGAGTCACTCCCAGCGACCTTTCGAATCGCTTTTTGGACATTCTCGGGTGACATCTGTCCCATCTCCCCTTCAACAAGAGAAATCGAGCAGCCCGCCAGGACAGCATATCCTCCAGCCTCGTACATGTAGATGTGGCTCTTGCGATGAGTGACAATCTCATCACCCGGTCTAGTATGAGTCTTGATTGCAACAGCATTCGACATGGTGCCCGATGGGACAAACAGGGCGGCTTCCTTACCAAGCATCTCAGCAACGCGATTCTGGAGTTCAATTACTGTGGGGTCGTCCCCTAGTACGTCGTCCCCGACATCTGCGATGGCCATGGCGTCTCGCATGGCTCGGGTGGGCTGCGTTACTGTGTCACTGCGAAGGTCGACTCTGTCGCCGGGGTAGTCTCGCATGGGTTCTCGCGGAGAACCTATCACATTTCAACTGCGCTAGGCATTCATTCTTCTTCGAGAGATGGTTTCTTACGTGCTTGAGTTGGTCTTTTTGAGGGTCTCTTGCGGCGCTTCGGAGGTGCTGAATTCCTTTGGAACTGCATGAAAACTACAACGACAACTAGGATTATTACACCTCCAGCAATTGCGAACATAGGTAATTCTTCATCGCCCCCAATACAACCTGTCATACCCCTATCGGGCTGAGATTCTCCGTCGGGGCACTCGGTTTGACTAGTGGCGGCAGACTCGGAAACAAAGTAATCGGCGTCGGCGAGATTGCAGGCCATCTTTCCTGCTAGAGGCTGGTAGGTTCCGGGTTTACATGGTGTCTGAGATGTGGATGCACTAGATGCAACATAATGTCCTGGATCGGCTGTAACACATTCTGTCTGGCCTGAGAGAGATTGGTAGGTTCCTCTATCACACGGGATCTGTGCAGTCATGCCCTCTTCAGGAGCAATTTTCCCGGATTGAGCATCAATACACCCAGACTGGCCTTCTTCTGGTTGGAATGTTCCGGGCTGGCAAGCGGTCGAGAATGTAGCTGCAATGCCGCTAACATAGTGACCTGTCGGTGAAGAGATACACTCAGACTGCCCTGTAGAAGATTGGTAGGTACCTGCTGTACAAGCGATCTGCTCGGAAGAGCCAGGTTCTGAAACATAGTGTCCAGAATCTGCTTCCATACAAGAAATGGCCATTGCAGAGTCTTGGTAGGTTCCCGGTGTACAGGCTGTCTGATTTGGAGAGCTTCCCTCAGCAGTATAGTATCCGGGTTCGTTGTCAACGCACGAAGTTTGTCCCGTGGATGGTTGGTGGGTTCCAGCAGGACATGCCTCCTGTGTAGAAGCGCCTTCTTGGGAGACGAAGTAGCCCGCTCCTGCTGGTGTACACTCGCTCATTCCAGAGGTTGGGGCGTAGGTACCAACTTCACATGGTAACGACTGAGTTGCGGGATCTTGGCTAGGGTAGTACCCAGGAGGAGTTTCAATGCAACTTGATGCTTCTGAATTTGGCTGGTAAGTTCCCGCTGGGCAGATGAGAGGATAGGGGGTGCCGGGCTGATCGGTGTAAGAGCCGGGGTCGCTTGCTAGGCAATCTGTCATACCCGCCATATTCTGATAGAATCCAGGATCGCAAGGAATCTGTTCTGTTGCACCCGCGCCAGCAACATAGTGCCCCTGATCAGCATGTAAACAGGAGTCAGCTCCGGGAGAAGAAGAGTATGTTCCGGGAGAGCATTGAGTTTGTTCAGTAGACCCTGTTCCTGCTGCATAGAACCCTTCCGTTGCTTCAAAACAGACGGACTGCCCAGAGATTGGCTGGTATGTTCCTGAAGGGCATGCCTCCTGCTGAGCTTGCATACTCAGTTGAACGAAGTGTCCTGGATCAGCTAAGAGGCAGGTTGCCTGTCCTGCTAGAGGTTGGTAGGTTCCCGCAGAACATGGTATAGGCTGAGCAGAGCCAGCTGCGCTGTAATTTCCAGGCTCCACGTCCATGCATACCTCCCCATACTGTCCGCTGTTTGGATTGTAAGTGCCTGCTGGGCAAGGTAGTTGATTGGTCGCAGATGTGTTGACATCGACGTAGTGTCCCGGGTCCACAACTAAACAACTAGTCTGGCCTGAGTTTGGTTGATATGTGCCTACAGGACACGGAATCTGATACCCCAGATTGCTAGCAGAATAGTGTCCAGGATCTGCAGCAATACAACCAGATGTGTTGTTAGTTGAATAGTACCCTGGCACACAGTTTGGAATTAAGGGGGATGGGTCGAAGATTGAAAGGATAGAGTCCCCATCTGGGTCTCTTTCTCCCAAGCTTGCGTCCATTGGTTGACAATTGACACAACTTGGACCCAGATTAACTGCAACGGGCGAATATCTGAGATTTGTTGTTCCGTCTCCGATTTCTCCGTCGCTATTGTCCCCCCAGCAGTATGCAATTGCAGATGAGGAGATGGCACATGTATGATCGTGGCCAGTCGAAATTGTGGAGAAGGTTACGCCGTGTGGGGTATTTACTTCCGTAGGAGTTGACTTGTACGGGATTGTACTATCGATACCCAGTTGTCCAGCGTGGTTTGATCCCCAGCAGAAGGTTCTGTTATCGTTCAGGATAGCGCAGGCGTGAGATTTGCCTACATCAATAGCAATTGCAGTAGTGCCTGTAGGGAGAGAAACCTGACTTGAGGTGGTCGTTTGAGTAACGGTAGTGCCGTCTCCATATTGCCCGTAGTTATTGAGACCCCAGCACCTAATTGTTCCATCATCAAGAATTGCACATGTGGTGTGACCACCTGCTGAAATTGCTGCTATTTTGCTATTCGAAGGAAGAACAGAAATCCACGTCGGTTCATGTGGATTCCAGATGTTACCAGGAGGATTGGCGCCATTTCCAAGTTTTGAGTAATCGTCGGCCCCCCAGCAATAACCTGACCCATTGTCTTGTATGGCACAGGTATGCTCAGAACCGACTGAGACTGCGATCATTTTCTTGAGGGAGTTTGGAAGGCCTCCGTAGGATAGGCTGTTGAAGAATGGGATACTTTTGGGCATCCAGAAGGGACTATTACTCATGTAACCCAAACCAATTTGGCCAAGCATGTTATCTCCCCAACACCAAAGAGATTGGTCTTGTAAGATAGCACAGGTATGATTCTTACCTGCAGAGACTTGAACTCCATTAGATTTAGTTCCCAGAGGATCTATCCAGGTCATATTTGGCTGTAGGCTATTGGTTGATGCAGGGGTGCCTAACTGGTAATGTGAATCGGCACCCCAACAAGAGATTGTTTGGGAAATGTTTGTTTCAACGGGGCTCATTATTGCGCATGTGTGGCGTCCAAAACTGGAAACCTCCAGAGCTGTAGTTGAGACATTTCCTAGATCTGAGCATCCACCACAGTTGCCAGCTCTCGCAGAATTAAGAGAGAAGTTCACATTAACAGGCTCATGATACGTAATGATGTTCCCGGCACCTAACTGCCCCCATTGGTTATTGCCCCAACATCTCATTGAGTGATCCTGGGCTACGGCACAGGTGTAGTCGTCTGAAGCGGTGATTGTTGAGAATGTGTATGTTGATCCCGATTGTGAGCCAGAGAAGAATGAGTTTTGAGAATGGGAACGGGTTTGTTGTGATATTTCTTTGTCCTTCAGTTCATCTGATTCGGGGACCAATGTAGCGGAACTAAATGACATTCCAAGTAAAACGATGGTCAGCAGTATTGTCAAGTGAGTTGAGCGGAATGCTCTATCCATGCATAGGACATAACAGAGGATGTAATAACGGTATTCACTACACTTTTTGATTATTAGAAGGTCAAACTAATTTGTTTCCGACCCTACGGGTGGTTGTGACAGAGAGAAACGGTGAGCCGGAACAAGTGGAATCTTTTCTATCTGACAACTG
>PBWO01000051.1 GCA_002727275.1 Methanobacteriota archaeon | reverse complement strand
TCTTGATTCTACAATCCCACCTTTGTGAGTCCTCTGGTGTCCAGGCATATCAATTCAGGTATCTCAGGCCACCTCGTCTCCCCGCGGGGCGGGGCGGCCTCAACCACTTACCCTGATACCTGATAGTACCAAAGCGCACTAAATGCAGGTGGCCGAACTACCTTTGGTATATGAAGTAAGCGGGGTCCACACGCCCCCTACGGGGGCGGTGGTAATCGGCCCTCTAGTCATCTGTTGAGGGAGATTCATTGAGTCCAAATGGTATAGAATTCGAATTCTGTTGATTAGGAGGGGATACGATATCAATATCCGGAGTTGTGGAATCGCCTGAATCAGGAGTTTCTTCCAAGCCAAATAGAAGGTTTGCCGATTCCGGCTGAGGTTCCGAATCCAACCCGAACGGGAGTTGCGAATCCTGAGGCATGTCCGAGTCTTCTTGCGATACTTCGAGTATTGAGGTAGACTCGTCATCACCACACGCCGGACAGGGTGCCTCGGTGGAGACCAAACCGCAGATGGCGCACTCGTGCATGGACTCGGTACGAAGTTCTCGGTTTCACGATGTCGCTAAACCAAATCATGAGTAAAGGGCACCGTGGAAGAAGAACATGAACACAGTAGCGACCACACATGTGATGATCATGACTGGAAATCCGGCCCTGACCCACTCCTTGGTCGTAATTGGATAGGGGCCTCTCTCACTGATTGCAACAGTCATCACATTGGCGCTCGAGCCAATTGGAGTTGCATTGCCGCCAAAACCAGCACCCATAGCTAGTGCCCACAGTAGAGGCTCTGGGCTGAGTGTCCCGCCACTGGCCTCAGTAATGCTGAAGATGACCGGAATCATTGCTGCAGTAAATGGTATGTTGTCAATCAGAGCACTGGCTATTGCAGATACCCAGATGATTGCAATTGCTAACTTCACCTCATCATCGCCAAAGTTGTCAAAAATCCAGTTGGCAACTTGATCGAGATAGCCTACGTCACCAATTCCTCCGACCAGTAAGAATAGTCCAGCAAAGAACAGCAATGCCTGCCATTCGACCTTATCGATTACATCATTGACGAATCCCTCTCGGAGTTCCTCTTCCTTCGGTCTAGATGCAATCAGGGCGAAGCCAGCTCCAGCAAGTGCGATTCCATCAATCTCAATTTCTAGATCGAGTAGCGACTTGGCAGAGAATGCAACCACGGTGAGTCCTAGGATAATCAGAGTGGTGTACATCAGTTGCTTGTCGTTGATTGCATCCCATTCATTCTCTTCCATTAGCATGTCGACATGTGGGGGCTTCTGCTCCGCCCAATCCTTGTAGTACCACCTGAAGTAACTCAGAGTTGCTATCCATGCGAAGAAGGTGAGAATTCCGAGTCTGAACAAGAATCCATTGAACGAAAATGCATCGAGTACCGGGCTAGCGTCTGCAGCCGCGGCTGCAATCATGACATTGGGGGGATCCCCTACCATCGATGCGACTCCTCCAGTGTCCGACAGGATTGCTTCTGCTAGTAACGGAGGAACGGGGTTGATTTCCAACTTATTGCATATCCTCAACGTAACGGGAGCGATGATGATGATTGCAGTGACGTTGTCAATGACTAGAGAGAGTAGGGTGGTGAAAGTTCCAAGCAGAACGATTAGTCTCCAGGGATCTCCTTTGCTCATCTTCGCTGCCTTGATAGCGACGAATTCGAAGAAGCCGCAGATTTCGAGAATAGATGCGAAAATCATCATCCCCAGTAACAGACCGATTACTTCCCACTCAATCCACCCAATCATGGTGTGTTCGAGCGTGTAAGTCTTGACGAGTTCGCCGGCTACATTGTATTGTTCATGAAGATGGAAAACCCCTGTGTAGTGGCCGTACAGTAGCATCAATACTGAGCCAAACCACGCGGCAATTGTACGATGTACAACTTCGGACAAAATTAGTGCGAAGGACATTATGAATATCGCTAATACAACTTGGCTCTCAGTCACCATCGGTTTTTGCGAACATTAACCCCTCTAAATAAGTGAGTATTCGAGAATGTCTTGAGTGGTCGTTCAAAATACTATCAAGAAAGCCAAAAGACCGCAACATTGCCAATGCTGTGCACCAGTACAGAATCGGAATCCTGAGCCAAACCATCGAAGCAAGTGGACCTTTCTTCCGAGTTAGACAATAGGCCTCGATTCGCCTTCAACTTGACTAAGCCCCTCTTGCCCAATTGCTCCCTCAGTTCGACTAAGACTTGCTCAGTCACCCCTCCCTTTCCAATCCTGATTGTCACTGGCAAGGAGGAGTCCTTGGCCTGCTTCAGTATTCCTTTTGGGATATGTCTGCTAATCCTAATCACCTCTGTTAGGAGTCGTGCTTCTACGAGTAATTCTGCCACAATTGCTGCAAGTCACGGTTACATTTCCTGAGCGTACCCTAATCCTAGCGGTCCGGCCCGGAATTAGCGCGGAGCTACAACCTCTACAGATGAGTCTGGAAGTACTTGAATCCGGCCTAATGCCATGCCTCTTTCCAATTCTCAAGATATCTCTCGCCGCTGATTTTACCGACTCTTCATCATTGTCTTCAGGGGCCTGTAAAATTGAGGAGAGGTGGTCAATTGCCTCGGAGGCTCTGGTCTTCCTCTTCGAGTCATTTCTTCTCGCTCGCCTAGGCATCCTAACCACTCATCTCTAAAAGTGCGGATTCGATTGAATCTCCCACCACTTCAATACCTTTGTTGCCATCAATCCGCAGCAGAACTCCCCTCTCACCGTACCAATTAGCAAGGGGTGCTGTCTGCTCGTGATATGCTGAAAGCCTACTCCTAACAGTCTCCTCGTTGTCGTCCTTACGCTGTACCACACGGTTTGCGATTTCCTCTGGAGGCGGGTTGAAGTCAATATGATAGATTTGCCCAGTTTCAGGATCCATTCTACGTCCAACAATACGTCTAACTATCGCATCGTCGGGAACCTCGATGGAAACGACCGCTGCAACAGACTCAATCTTGTCAAGAGATTCGGCCTGTACTATTGTTCTAGGATATCCATCCAACAATAGTCCAGATTCTGCATCGGGCTTCTTTAGCCTCTCTGATATTAGCCCAATGATGACTTCATCTGGTACCAAAAGACCTGCTTCCATGTATGACTTGGCCTCTCTTCCTAGTTCCGTGTCTGCGGCTACCGCCGCCCTTAGCATATCGCCAGTAGAGACTTGGGGCTTTCCAGTGAGTAGTGAGATTCTAGCAGCCTGAGTCCCCTTGCCTGCACCGGGAGGACCAAAGAGTACTATCGAGCCATCCACGGCTCGGCGAAGAGGTGCAAGACATAAGTAAAGCGCATCATGGCTTGTTCTGCTCCCACCACAGATGACCATAGGAAGCCCATTGCTCCATTGTCCACCCATCTGGCAATCCTGACAGAGGCAGAGGAGGGGCGCCATCTGGAGAGGGCGGAGGAGTAGATGGAGAAGACTGTGCTAAGGCGGCTTTAATCTCGTCTTCCGATACTCCCCCAGTCAATACCTCTCCCGATGAAGAGGTCTCCAAGGCAGCCGCTCTACGCTCGGTAAGGGAGCCAGATAGGAGAGCAGATCCTTCGGGAATTAATTCCTCATCAGGACTAATCATTGTTGAAGAATCTCTCCTCATTCTGACTCCATATAGAACAGTAGTTGTAAGTAATACTAGTACAATTACTGCCATAGTCCAATCGGGAAGGCCGATGCTGTCCAACAGCCCACCTAAGCCCCCGCGCCCCGAGTTTCTAGATTTGCTAATACTGATTTCTAAAGAGTCGTCGGTGATTGATACCTCACTATTAGAGGATGTAGAATTGATTTGGATTATGATTATGCTTAATCCGGATGAAGCCTCTGCATCAGGAGTTGCTGTAATTGGTATGGTGCTGCTCTCGCCTGGTTCGATGTTCATTGATGATCCAGCATTTATTTCCCAATTCTCAGGGGATTGAATCACTAGTATAGAGTCGCCTTGTGTGTTCCCCAAATTGGATATTGTAATCTCGAAAGTCTGCCCTCCTTCACCAATGTCTTCGATAGTAGTGGAATCAGTAGAGATGTCCATCCAAATCGAGGGTAAAACATAGACTTCCATTTCCACCGTATAGACTATCACTTCACCGGCAGGTGTACGAGCCTCGATGATCACAGAAGCCGTGTCTGAGAGAAGTCCGATTGGAAGATTGCTTGGCAGATCAACTACTACTTCTATTACGGCCTCACTATTCATACTCATGGTGAAATCTCTGCCAGAAAGAAATCCTCCGGACCAGCCTGAAGGTAGAGTGCCCATTGTCAGACTGATGTCCAAGTCAACATTGCCTGTGTTGTGAAGGTTTACTTGTGCGATTCCCGGGGCCCCTAGCGCAGTTTCCAGTATTGCATCCCAAGCTAAGGTGAGAATTGCAACTTCCTGAACTGCTAACTGAGTAGTCGTGGTCACTGTTGGACCATTTACCCTAGTGGTACGAATTGTCACTGTGTTTGTATCTCCCATCTCAGCTGCGAAAGGTACGATTGTGGATACTCTGACGGTGTGTTGTGAGCCCGCATCAATAGTGAACGAAATCTCTTCGTCATCGGTATTGTCTCCTAGAGAGATTTGGATTGGCCAAGAATTCAGAGAGGATGAGGCTTCAACAATAAAATCAATTGGCACATTTCCATCATTTCTAACTACTAAATCAGTAATCACGATGTCTTCGTTAATTACCACCCTAGGGCCATCAATACCTAGAGGGCCGAGCAAGTTACCTTCGGAATCAAAAATATCAGTATAGAAGTCTAGGCTCTCTAGAACTTCCAATACTGCGGTCTCAGAAGTTTGTAGAGATGGATCGCTGGTTGAATGAGTAATACACTCTAGATTCTGAGTGAAACCGGCAGGAGGGAATCCTTCTACTGCATCAGGAACGGAGACTAGAATCGGAATTGGGAGGAACTGTAGTCTACTGAGAGGATCTAGTGTGACCTGAGATGATTGGCTATCTCCAATTGTAATTGCCCACCTATCTTCCGTCTCACAAGAAATTGAGTATTGAGTTGGGCCATTTCCGGTATTTTTGATTGACAAAGTGAATACTGCGGTATCTCCTGGTTCAGCGCTCAGGTCTTCAGTTCCCGCGACTATAGTATACAATCCCTCTACTCTCTGAACAACAGCATTTAGACGAATGCTGTGGGAAACAGTGGGCGTATTTGCATCGTACAGATTCAGGTCAGAGACAAATGTTCCGGGAAGTGCGTAAACTGCTTCGGATTCGCTGCTAAGGTCTGTATCCATATCGGATAGATTCAGAGTCACAACTAGCCGATCTCCGACTTCCCCATATGGAGCGAGTGTCCAAGGTCCAGTCTCATTCAACATTTTCCACCATTCATCTTGAGGCGGATAAAGTACTCCGTCGTCGCCAAGAAGTTGGACGGGCGAGATACTTAGCCCGACAGAAATCTCGGAGGTTCCCTCGTTTCTAAGTTCTAAATCAAATAAGACCCAACTTGCATATCTTGGATCTAAGGT
>PBWO01000050.1 GCA_002727275.1 Methanobacteriota archaeon | reverse complement strand
GATATAGATCTAGAAGATTCCAAACTGTAGTCTATCCAAGTCTGCTCACCCTCGGGGTGCCAGTGCATGCAATTTCCGTCTGCGTGATAATGATACTCTCCGCCCGGCCCACTGTGCCCATGGCAGAGTCCAAGCCAGATATGTTGCCGGTCTTCCTCATAGGCCCCTTCCTGTCCGGCTACAGCATCGCCCCCGGGTCCGTCCTCGGGCCCGTAAATAGCCACTCCATTTACGGCGAAGGCCACAGCACCTCTCTCCGGTGCCATCGTGCAACCTTCTGAAGTAGTAGCGGGGTTACATCCTGTTTGATTCGTTGGCTCAAGAGGGATTATCCAAGAGGTATCCTGTTCACTAGCACAGCATCCGGGACCCGAGTGAAAGTCGTGATTTGGAAGGCCATTGGCATCAATTTGAATGTGAGTCTCATTTGTCTCAAAACTCAAAGTGCAGACCCATTCGTCATCTCCAGTAGTGTTGTAGTCATCAACAGAAGACTCAACTCCATCGCAATGGAGGACCCGTGACCACCACTCATCAGATCCAGTTTCAACTACAGGCTCATCATAAGTGCACGAACCATCATTCTCTTCCGCTTCGGAATCGTAATTGTTGGCTTCTGAATCGGTACATCCTCTCGCTGGCTCAGGCTCAGGCTCGGTGACCACAATTCTCAATGTCTCAATCTCTATGCTATCGACCCAAGTTCCGCATGTCCCTCTGACTGATATTGTCATGTTCTCTTGAATGTCGGAGAAGCTGAGTTCAAACCGACCCTCTTCATCGAATGGTAGATTTAGGCTAAAAACTTCAATATCACCATCAGACCATTCCAATTCACAAGTATCCATTTTTTGGTGAACTAGTACCCCTGCAAGAGTTGTCCCATTTCCGCGTTCTATAGTTACTTCATTCGAACTAACTACGATTACCGTATATCCCTCATCAGGATAATCTATTGAAAATGCTGCAGTCCACTTAGACTCCTGTCCGAGACTGTCGGTAGCATCTACCTTGACAGCGTGGCTACCCACTCCCAGCCCAGAGATGTCGATGACTAAATTCCCATCAGCATCAATTTCTTCATCAATTTCTTGTCCATCTAGAGTTACCGCAACTGTCAGGCCCGACATCTCTTCATCACTAATGGATAAGTGCAGAGAATCTACGCTTCCATAGATAATTGAATTCGGAATATCTCCTTCAATTTCAGGCGCTAAATTCAGCCCTTCTTGTTCGATATCGAAGTATAGCACTCCTACCATAACACTGACTATCATTAGTCCGGCCAAAAATAGAGAGCGCCCTACTCCATTGTCATCACTCATGACTCAGCCTTGAGGGCCTAGTTGATTAGTGACTCGGAAGTTATGGTGCCTAGAGACACAGATAACTTACTCATCACTTAGAGTGATGACATCTTGCAGAAAGTTGTCCGCATCCCAGTAGATCCCAGAGTAAGCTACCCTCTTTCTCAGTTGCTTGTCGATAATGTATGTCACAGTAGAGTGCCCGACCTCGTATTCGCCAAGTGACTGCTCGTGAGGATCTACTTCTCCATTACCATCAGTAGCGTTTCCTTCTGGGATACATGAAAGCCAGTCATTGGCTGGTCTGTCATAACCATCATCGCACATGCAGTGGGCACTAGCTCCCGAACCCATAATCCAGCCATGGCCGTTACAATCTTCGCCAAGAGGGGCCATGCTTAGGTTTGCAGTGCTAGCAATCCAAGCCATATGGGCCCCTGAATCCACATCCAAAGTTCCAGGGTCATCTGTTCCAGCATCAGTCCAACTTTCATTCGCAGAGTCCCAGAGGTGTAAGCCCCATGTCCAGTTGCCATCCTCTTGCCAATCTCCAATAATGCCCTCATTAGGAGCATAACTGATGTTTGCATTACTCATTGCGAATTCCATTAGCTCCGAACCACTCTCGAAACAATTTGCCAGCGTTGGCCCTTGACAGTGACTGTCCACAATAATCGAACTATTGTCCGGATTGAGTACTGCTACTCTGACCAGACTTTCAGACGGCGGCTCGCTGGCTGCAATATGCGCATTGTCAACCACCACGTTCCAATCCCTGTAGACATCCTGAAGGGCGCGAGCAGAATCAGTCAGATGATACCAATCGTAACCCATTTGCTCAGTCCACTCAGATAGGTGCGCTATTGTATCTCTCGCAGGGTCTATGGTCACAGAAACAAATACTACATCTTCAGAATATGAGCCGAGGTTTTCTTTGACGTAATGCATGTTGGCTGAGATGATCAGGCATATGTCAGGACATGAAGTGTAAATGAAGGCTACAACGATGACTTTACCTTCATGATCGGAGAATGTGAACAAGTCTCCATTCTGGTCGAACAGACTGAAGTCTGGTGCATCTGGGGGGTCGATGAATTCGGTTCCAATCAACTCAGCCTCATCTCCCATACAACCGGGAAGAAATATTGTCACAGAGAGTAACAACGCAATAACCCGCTTGTCCATCTCATTCCTCCAGTAATTTGTAGATGTCCTCTAGCACAAGTTCTGGAATCCAATCCGCATCTCCCCACCAGACCCTTTGTTGCATCTGCTTATCGACGATTATTGTCCCAGTAGTGTGGTCGACCCAGTAGGTCAATGGATGATGCTTGACAGATACATCCCCATCGGCCTGCTGCGTTTCCAGTCCACAGCCTCGGTCGTCGACCGCCTCTCCCTCGGGAGTATCAGGGCAGGAATCGAATAGGTCAGCTACGCTATCCGAATCAAGGTCGGATGCGTTGGTCTCAAGACCAACACCAAAGTTTGACCACACATCTGATAAATCAGAGAAGTCAACCAGATCTTCTGATGCAGTAGTCAGATGTGGCCAATCTAGACCGCGCTGTTCCGCGTAAGAATGCATTATTGTCGAATTATCTCTCCAAGGGTCGACAGTGATTGATAGCATTGCAACCTCAGTGCCATACAAATCGCCCAATTCCTGAGAGACATAGTTCATGTTGGCACTTACCACGGGGCAAATGTCCGGGCATCGGGTGAATAGGAAAGCGACGACAACCACCTTACCCTCCAATTCCGAGAACGAGAAATAGTCCCCATTTTCATCTACCAAGATGAAGTCCTCAACAGCCACTGGTGGGTTTATGTCGTCTCCGTAGAAGATGTTCTCTTCACCGCCAAGACATCCAGCCATCAACAGGCAACCTGCTACGAACACGGCGAGTAATCTCCTCATCCCTATTCATCTCCACTCTTGTTCCTGGATATCCGCACTAATGCAGCAGCCCCTGCAAGTATAATCGCCGCACTCAGGAAAAATCTCTCTAAACCTTCCTTTTGAGCCTCTTGTTGTTCCGGTTCGAAAACGAAGCCATCAGGTGGCAATACTTCCGTATGGTTGTCCAATTGGATACTAATGGGGATAGTATTCCACAGAGTTCCATTAGATATGATTCTGATTTCGTAATTTCCAGCACTCCAGTTTGTCGGATCGAGCCACAGATAACATTCGTCCGAAGTATTCAGTGAGTTGGAAGGCCCGGCAATACAGGCGAACTCCTCCATGCCATCTCCATCCGCATCGAGCAGAACACTACGGTTGTAATCAGCAGTATTGTAGAAGACCAGAGTATCATTTTGTAACACTTGAGCGGAGTTTGGCTGCACGACCTCGCTCCTCATAATGAAAGAGAAGGTGTTGGCGCCATGCGCTGCCACAGTGGGCATCACAAGGGTGGCAACGATGAATAGAACCAGAGTTCTACTGAGTAGTCTAGATTCAGTCATCGCTAGCCTCAGCCTGCCATAGTGCTGGGTAGTGGTATCGAGGGTCATAGTCCTCGTCAAACTGCACCACGTAGACTCCACTAACCATCTCAGAAATCCATACGAAACCACGCGGGTCGTACTGTAGTCCCCAGTCGAATGGGATCATGCAAGATGCCCAGCAATCAGCCATATCATAGCCCAAGTCTTCTGCAGGATCCTCCAACCAAGGCGGACCAGCAGGGAGATAGTATCCAATTGTATGAGTTGGTGCTAATTCACTAATCGCTTGGAATCCTCGGTCAGGTTCGGGATATCCGTTTTCCCAAACTAATTCATCCCAGATATGTCCGTGGTCAGTAGTCCAAGCACCAGCGTGATAGTGAGTCCAGTAAACATGTCCGTTGTGCCCGGTGTCGCCATTGTGAGGGCTGAAAATGTATCCGCCGGGGATGTAGTGCTGTGGGTGACTGCTCCCATTCGCCAGAATGCCCTCGCCAGGAAGCCTCCACTTAGATACTAGGAAAGGTTTGGCCGGGTCTGTAGTATCAATCGTCCAGATATAGCCTGTGTGATTGGCATTGGAGCCATACTCCGGGGCGATGTATGTATAATGTCTCCAATTCACCCCATAGGTAGAATCAGAAGGCCCACTTCCACATTGGTCAGGCCAAGTCTCCATCGGATCCATCTCACTGAATCCTGAACAAATTAGGTAATCCTGAGGAACTGCATAGTGGATGTTGTCATTACCCTGATTGGCATCTAGCCACTCTTCAGCCGACATGCCGGCATGGCCACCTCCATCGGGGCCGTACCAACCCGAGTCGTCGGTCGGACAGCCCAGCCATCGACCGACTTCAGGTGGCCAAGATATACCCAAAGGATCTGCAACTGTGGGGGGATCGCTGACATCGACCAGCCTGAGCCCAGCTCCCCAGTAGGATACGACCAGAAGCTTCTGCTTGGTTATTGGGTGGATGAAGAATACATTGTCGTGGTTAAAGATTGAGCCGCCACAGGTAGTGTAAGGCTCTGGTGTGTAACCTCCCCAACGAATAATCTCCCTGCTGGAGTTCTGTTGTTCCTGATTCTGATTAGGCAGCCAAGACTCAAGTCCTAGAGGGACATAGAAGACTTGGGTCCCCTTGTAGAAAGTCCCGGAACTGCCTTCGACCATCTCAGGGTAGGGGTCGGCTCCGAATAGGAAAAGGCTGCACTCCTCTCGCGGGTCTATTGCTCCATCCCAATCGCAGTAAACATGCAAATCCTGATTGTGGAAGCCAGCAGGCGGGTTGTTCCACTCGGCGACTTTGACCGGGCTAGTCTTGTCTCCAACATAAATCACATCGAGTCTATTCATACCACTATTTGCATCGTCGTCATTAGGAATTGGATCCAGTTCACTGTTCGTCAGCTCATGGTTGACTAGGACCCAGTTGTTGTCCGGTGTGACCTTGATGTCGATCATCCTAGCGACTTCAGCATAATATGTTGAGAGGAGAACGATATTGTTTGGCTCACTAATATCGAGGATTTCAAACTGATTGTAACTTGAAACATAAGCATAGCAACCTCCCGAACCATCGCCATGGATTTCACAATCCTCGTGGAAGTTTCCTTCAATTGCAATCTCAGAATTGTCTCCAGGAGTCGGGCCGACATTCTTGAATTCCTCTTTGCATGGCCTCCCCATCGTATCGTCGAATTCAGCAGGGGGCTTGACATTACCATCACAGTTGAGATTGTGGTAGTCAATCAGCCTAGCATTCGGGGTAGAAAGTCTGTGAGCCAGCAGATCGTTGTGAGAGTGGTTGGCATCCTCGACCTCGGTGACGGGATCTATCCAAGTGTACCCATTATCGTCTGAATCTCCGTCCCCGATTATTCCTAGACATCCCGAGAGAGGTGCAAACGCCATCAGCGCTACCATCAACATCATCTTTGCATTCTTGCCACTCAACAAGTTACCACCCCGCCCGCCGACGTTAACAGTCAGTTGTTCAATGCACCGGTCGCCCGAGCGCTACGCGCTCTGGGCGAATCAAGCCCCTAACCCATACGGTTTGTCTATGTCTAATTGCACAATGTACAGTCCAGTAGTGATGCACGAGAGGTAGGTGTATCCCTTGTGATACTCGGCCGCCCAGAGGAACGGTGTCCATCCGAAATCGTAGTAGGAACTGTCGAGCGGCTGACCATCGACACCATGCGGCAAGTGGAAGCCTACAGTAGCATCCATGTGAGCATCTGTCTTGTTCCCTTGAGACATCCCTGCGAGCATCAAAGTCTCAACATCGATTACCCAAAGTCCAGCGTGATAGCTTGATAGGTATATTCTGGCATCCCATGCACCTCCATGACTAGTATCCGGAAGCCCAGGTAGTCCTGTCTGGAAGACATGGGTGTCGGCATTGTGCGGGCTGAATAGCAACCACTCTTCTCCACCTGGGATATGATGATCATTGGCGAATGGAATTTCCCAACCATGGATTAGTTTAGGTATGAATCTGACATTGCCATTCACCTCCTCATACTCTGTTGTATCAAGTAAGTATGACATGCCAGTTCCTACAGTAGTCTCAAGGACCTCGGTAGCAACTATCGTCAGGTGCATCTTACCTACGGGGTATCCCAAATGAGAAGCGTCCACCATCTCGTCTACTGGCTCGGCATAATGGATGTATGAGGCCCGCCCTCCATTCTCATTACTTGTGCAGCCGCAATCAATCTCGCCATCTCCATCGAAGTCCTCGAATTCCATCCATTGTCCAACTTCTGGCGCTCTCCAAGTGCAGCCAGCCTGAGTGCCACCCGAGAGTCTACACAGCGAGCCGTACCAGACGTACTCAACTAGGTCCTTGTTGGGATGCGGAACATCTGAGACATCGAAAATCCTCAGCCCCGCTTCCCAGTAGGCCCCGTAGACATAGGTCCTCCCAAAACGCGGATCGTTTGCATCCTCGCCAGGCCAAGTCTGGACAGTCATATCATGAATGTAAATCCAGCCTCCTAATGTCGACTCCCAACTGACTTCCGCCTCACCCACCTTTACAATCCGAGGCAAGTCACCATATCCTGCGAAGTTAAGATGGGCGACGGTGATGCCTCCACACGCGTCACCCTGCCCGACATCGCAGGCCTCGTAGTCCGGATTGGCCACAAAGATGTACCACTCATTGTCAATCATATGTGTGTAGAGATTGTGAGGTCCACTTGGGTGATCAGCATCGTACCATGAGTCTACCCAACTCGGATTACTCTTGTCTGTGACATCGACCAGAGTTACGGTGACTTGGGCGGGATCTTCCCACTCTCCGACATTAGGATCGGCAGCGCCCGGGTCGACCAACTGATTCTGCACAATCACATATTCTCTGCCATTGTACTCGAGATACTTGACATCGAGAACCTGAGTGTTCGGATCATAGTACACCCCGGTGACAGTGGTGTTCGCAGGATTCGTCACATCGACGATATGCATCTCACTCCAGCCAGCTATGTAGGCGTATGTCTTGCCATCAGGAGAGTCGGCGACCTGAACTTCCGCATTGCCAGGCGCTGTGAGTTCATTGAAAGAGACAGGCTGGATATTATCGGTGTACATGATGTGCTGACTTGCATTTCTGTGGTCATGCCCCTCGTCCTGTAGTAAAGGGTCGAGCATCTCAGAAGACTCTGATGTTACTCCTCCAGAGTCATCCGTCAGCATGAATAAAGCAGCCGATGCACCAATCAGGCAGACCACTAGGCCGAACGCTAGAGCCATTCGTTCGGATTCCACGATGCCCGGGAACCCGCAGGTCATGTTGAAGCCATCGCCCCTCTACGGAGGGGCGTGCGCGACATCACAGTGGCAGTGTGCATCTCACTGATTCTTCTCTCATCGCCAGTATCGGCTCACGAACCGAAGGAGTACACGATGCTTCTCAAAGAGGACGGAGTAACTCCAAATGGAGTCCCCAGTGGGATTTTGGTTACTACCGACTCCCTTTTCTTCCGTAATGTCGACAATCGCGAGAACACTTCTCATAGGATCCTAATTGATGCGGACGGAGATGGCGAATTCGATGGAATCGATGATATCTCAACAGCATGGCTCACTTCATCCTGTGAGCTCAATGAGACCGGACAAAGAATTGATTCGGAGTGTGAGGTGACTGCACTGGTTTACCTCGATCCATCCAATGGACTTCTGCCTGGGATATTGGATCTAATGCATCAGATTGACAACAACGGCTTAGTCTCGGAGAGCAATTTCACCGTCACATTCTCGGATGATGAACATATTGGAACTGAGACTCCCAATCCAGAAGAAGAGGAGGAGGCCGAGACTTCAGGCGAGACTGAGACTGCCACACTACTCCTAATCGCATCATTATTGGGAATAATTTTGATACTGCCTAGATTGACAGGAACAAGTAAGCAGGAATGACTTCTGCCAACGGTTGTACTCAAGAACTCCCTCTCGGTGGGCACCCTCACAGGGCGCTTAGCTCAGCTTGGAAGAGCACCTGGTTTGCAACCAGGGGGCCGGGGGTTCAAATCCCCCAGCGTCCACCATTAATCAGCTATTCTAGACATGATTCCAGTCTGCACTACTGATAGAGCAGCAGCCCACCAAATCCATACTGGCATCCCGAGCAACCAAGTAGAATTTTCCTCCCACCACCAGTAGTCATGGGCTAGCAGGAAAACTGCCAGTAGCCCAAGGGTTGGGGCCATTCTGCTTCTATCGGGCAATAATGAGGAAGCCACCTCGGATAGTGAAAGATTCGTCAGGGCATGATTCACTACAACAAGAACCACAATTGCGACTAGCAATGAAGGGATCACAACAGTGGGCATAGCGGGACCAACTGGTTCTACCCACCAACTAGAGTAGAATGCAGGATACTCAACGGCCAGAAGAACCATAGTTTCACCTGAAAGAATCGAGGCGATTACTGCTCTACCATCTAATCCCTCAAAATAGGCAGCCAAGTAAACCGAGGGGAATAATACCGCATACATCGAGAAGGCCAGTAGGCCAAGATCCAGAATAGAGAGATTAGACCACAACGAAAGAACTAGCCCCAAGACTGCCAAAGCGATGATAACCATGTCTCTTCGGCTTTGGCTAGAGCTATCTGTGCCGAGCAAGTCTCTGGTCACAAGAGAGCCAGTAGCCAGAAGTTGAGAGTCCATCGTAGACATCAATGCGGCTAGTCCGGCGACCAAGATTAGGCCGCCAAACCAAGCTCCTCCGGACTCGATAATCTGCATTGGGAGAATGTTATCTGAGCCAGCTCGGTCCAATCCATTGAACTCCAAGTGACCAAGTGCTCCAATAAGAATTGGAGGCAGGAATGCCAACCAAGCAATAGCAGGGTATGCCTTAGCCATGAATCCAATATCCTCGTCGCTCTCTGCTGCGCAAAGTCTCTGGTACAACTGAGGGAACATGGGGTCTGCAAAGAACCAGAGCAGCAGAGTGCATGACCAGATCAACAATGTGTAGAATCCTTCACGTCCTAGCAGAGCAGGCTGCGAGGCAGACAGACCATCCATTGCAGCCTGCAATCCTCCCGAGTCATTTACTACCAATATCAATCCAACCCATAGCAAAATCAGCGCAATCAGACCCTGAGCTAAATCGGTCCTTACTACGGCCTTCAATCCACCAGTTAGTGTGTAGGCGACTACGAGAATTGTGACCAATACCGCCCCAATCCATTCTGGACCTCCGAATAACGCTGAGACGACAATTCCCGCTGCACGAGGTTGCAGAGCCAGATAAGGAATAGTGGCAATAACCAGAACTGAGGCCATCGTCCTCTGAGCCTGCTTAGAACCGGTTTGACCCAATACCATCTCAGGGGCAGTCATAGCACCATGCTTTGCCGAGAGCGCCCGCGCTCGCTTGCCGAGAGCATACATTGAGACAGCCATGAATCCGGTCCCAAATGCCATAACCGGCAAGAAAGACAGCCCGATTCTGTAGGCAGCCCCACTCGCCCCATATACGGTGAACGCACTGAAGTTTGTCGCTGCCATTGTGGCCAACAGAATCGGTCCAGCTAGACTGCGTCCCGCTAGGTAATAGGACTCATCATCACGCCCGACGTCCCTTCTTGCCCAGATTGCGAATAATACCATGAGGGCGCAGTACGTCCCGACAGCCAACCATGCCGAAGCCATTAGCCGTCATGAGGGGGTGACGATTATCTATCGTTTCTCTAGAATACTCCAAGGAAGAATCCCACGAGATATATTGCAATCAATACGGCCGGGCCGTAGAACAGAATCACTTTGACAGATTTCCACCAAGGTTTGTCTTCGAGATGCCGATCGACCTCATCTGCTAGGCCAGCGACTAATTCCTCGGCCAAATCAGCACCGGGGTGCATGTATATTCACCAAGGCTAGAGTTTTCAAGGATGTCTACTCTGGCAGTAGTTGAGCTAGAATTTTCAGAAGGCCCCTGAGAGTAACCTCGCTGATTCCGGAGACCTTGCACACCTCACTCTGAGTTCTGGGAGAGGAACTCTCCTGAGACGCCTTGTAGATGATTACACCGGCGATTCCGGATGGCTTCTTCCCCTGCCAAGCCAGATTATCTTTGACCGAGTTCCACATTTCACGAACCTCACCTAGTACATTTGGGGGTAGCCCTAGGTCTGAGTGGAACTTCTCGAAATACTCTTCTGGCCCAGTAATGTGATGAGTTCCCAGAGTCCTAGCAACTAGCCTAATGGTCCTCTTGAGCTCCTTCTCTTCAACAGCCTTGATCATATCGAAGGCCTCGGCTATATCTTCGATTCTACGTGGAATTTTGGCTTCACGAGCTGCGATGTAAACACAAGCAGCCGAAACACCCCTGATGCTTCTACCGGTAACCAGGCCACGCTGTACGGCGTGTCTGTAAAGAGAAGCTGCCTCTTGCTCAATCTGAGGAGGCAAGTCACCGCGGTCGCGAATAAATTGCATAGCCTTGGCTAAGTTTCTGCTGCGGCTATCGCGAGTCTTACTCCTTTGATCTATGCGCTGTCTCCTCCTCCATTCTCTGAGGCCCTTACCGCTCATGCCATGACGCTTGGCAGCACCGGCAGTCAGGTCACGCCTCTGAATTTCAGAGGACAGTCCCTTGTCAGACAGCGTCAAAGTGGTCGGCGCTCCAACACGACTCCTGTCATCTCCGCCTGAGTGATTAATCCACTCTGCGCCAGGATCAATCATGTTCTCAGCGGCTACATATCCGCACTCAGAACAGGTCGTCTCTCCACGCACGTCATCGGTGTCCCAGGAACTCGCTCCGCAGACCTTACATGGTCCGGTCACAACGTCAGTGTCACGTCCTCTTGAAGGCCTGATAGAGGGGCTGAATTGAGAAGAGCGACTACGCTTCTTTGAATTGCTCTCAGCCTTGCCGGCTTGCCTAGCAGTGTCTCGTTCCATCTTCTCAACCTGTAGTTGTATAGTAGTGTAAATATTATTTAAACATTTGGCTTCATTGCTCATACAAATAATAGCGCTTGAGTCAGCACCTGCCTGTTTTCGCTTCCCGTAACTTCTTGCACCCAATCACCATGCACAGGCCATGCACGGGGAGCCCAGCAGGACGGCACTGTTCGACTGTCACGTTGAAGGCGGTGCCAAGTTGGTCGACTTCCACGGCTTTGAGCTACCAATTTGGTACTCATCAATTCAGGAAGAGCATCTTGCGACTCGTGCTTCTGCCGGCTTGTTTGATGTTTCACACATGGGATTCTTTCGGTTCTGCGGCGAAGGTGTTCGTTCATGGCTGAGTGGCATAGGGACTCAGGAGTTTATGAACTTCTCAAATGGAAGGTGCGGCTATACTCATTTTCTTGATCACAAAGGTCACATCATTGACGACATGATTTTCGCTGTAAAATCCGAAACAGAGGTCCTCGGTGTTCCAAATGCCTCTATGGTGCCAGTGATGTTGGATTGGTTTACATCGCTCCTTCCGGAGGATGGTTCGATTACAATTGAAGATTTGTCGGACGACACAAGCATACTAGCTCTACAAGGCCCCGCTTCTTCTCGTATTATTTCTGAGGTCATTGGGGAAGACAATTCGGTGAACAGATTTGCATGCCGCGAGATAGCCAAGAATTCCCTGGGCATATCTGGCTGGATCCAAGGCACTGGATATACAGGAGAGAGGGGCTACGAGATATTTGTTAGCAATCAGCAGGCGCCGACCCTATGGAATGCGCTGCTGGGGGCCGGGCACGTCTATGGGCTAGTCCCAGTAGGCTTGGGTGCCCGAGACACACTGCGCCTTGAGAAGGGTTACTTGTTATCTGGTCAGGACTTTTTGTGGCCCGGTTTGGGCGAGGTAGCAGAGGCACCTCTTCCAGAGGATTTCCTGACTAGGGACATAGCCGAGACTGCCGTACCCTTTGGCCTCGATTTGGGGCACGACTTCATAGGTAAGAGTCGCGTATTAGAGTCCATCGAATCAGGCGACAAGTGGCACGGTCTGGAGTGCCTTGAGAGGGGCCCTGCACCACGTCCCGGGCATATCGTTCTATCTTCAGATGAAGATGATGCTGAGGTTGTTGGTAGAGTGACTAGCGGCGCACCGTCCCCAAGCAAGGATAGGACAGGAATCGCCATGGCTTACCTAAGAGGAGTTGATCCAGGGAGCGAGGTCTGGATTCAAGCAAGCCCTCGAAGGAGAGTCAGGGCTCTAGTAAAACGCCCACCATTCGTATAATAGCTGCCTGTAGTGTTTTGGCCGCCGGGAAAATACTCATTTCTAAGTTCCAATCTCAAACGCCATGCAGTCGCGTGCAGCCGGAGCCGTGGAGGCAATAGCAATCAAGAATCTGCAAGAGCTTCTCCGCAAGAAAGGAATCACTGCTGAGGCACTGTTTACCAAGTATGACTTCGATGGAAACGGCTCTATAGAAGGGAATGAATTCAAGTCGGCTTTAGAGTCGATTACGGGTCAGCAGGCTCCAGAATCTATCTTGCTTGCAATCTTCAATGCTGTGGATACGAACAACGATGGAAGCCTCGAATTGGAAGAAATTCTAGCCCTTCTTGATGCAGGAGGTAAAACAGAGGCGATGTCAGGAGGATCTTCTGTTGAAGTCAGAGATCACCCCAATGCCCAATACAATGGCACTTACGAGCTCCAGTCTACAAAAATCAATGGCAAGAGTTGGTACATGAATCCCTCTGGTGCGAGGTTATACTTCTACAATGCAAACAGTGGAGGAGCTCCATCTTGGAGCCTAGACGACAGAGAACAGGACGGAAGTAATGACTGGTACAGGGGAGGCTGGGCTCGCCCTAGGTCGGACAAATCTCTTCCAACGGGAGTGCGAAGGTGGGTAGGCGTAGGCAAGATATCGGTCACTCCATCGTCTTCCGAAGCAATTGACTCGGACCCAGAAATAACAACCTTGGATGAGTATTCTTCAGATAGTGATCGTAATTTTGTGCTTGCACCAGAGAAACTGACATGGACTGAGCACAACGAATATGCTAGGGCGAGCGGAGGCAATCTAGCTTCCATCACTAGTGCGGAGGACAATGAACAGGTTACTAGAATCGCCGGCGGTAATGTCGTATGGATAGGTGGAATCAGGACAGGTAGTGGAAACGGTCCTGGCGCGGACCACTGGCACTGGTCTGACGGCCGGCCTTGGACTTACACTAACTGGCATCCTGGCGAGCCTAACAACTACCGGGGTGGCGAAAATAGAGTACATCTCGGCCTCCAGGCCCCTGGAACGTGGAACGATGTCGGCGAGGGTTGGCGGGGAGCTGCAGTCTACGAGATGTCTACAACAACTCCATCTGGATCCATTGAGATTTTGGAAGCAGTACCGGGCAAACCCGTACGTTTCAGAATCAACAATCCTCCAAGTAGCAACGATGCTTGGGTTGGCATCTATCCAGCAGGTGCGGCCGACAATGATCATGGAGATCAACATCAGAGATGGCACTGGTTACGCGATATTGATGCGAACAACGCATCATTCCCTGCGCAATCAGCAGGTCGATGGAGCATCCGTGTCTTCTCCGATGGAGGATTCGCCTTACACCACAGTGAGGATTTCGAGATTGAAGATGGCGGTTCGAACGAATTCGACAATTTCTCTGAGAGCATGCTCTCCAAGGTTGCCGCTTTTGAGAGGGACGTCCTAGAGGGTAGAATCACAGTTGAGGAGGCTAGGGCCACGGCCGATGCCGAGGCCAAAACTCAGATCGATAATCTACCCTTTTTCCTTAGATCTCCAGCCCAATCACTTTGGAAGAACAATGCGGACAGGATGCAAGCGGAAGTAACGGCCCGTTTGGCCGAGCGAAGTGCAACTATTGCCGCCGGAGCCGCGGTTGCTGGTACGGTTGCCGGAGTCGCTGCTGCTTCCAGTATGGCAGAGGATTCTCCAGAAGAAGTTCCTGCGGCCCCTGAGAGCCCAACTGAGACAGAAACTGAGTATTCTAGCCATGACGATTGGCACGAGGAGCACAGCGTCGAGGTACCCGACCGCGTCGATGTCGATACCGAAGTTGAGATCCCCGAGTATGAGGACCCAGACGATTGGTATCGGAGTACTAAAGTCGATGCCGGCACTAGAGTCTCAGTTCCCGACCGAGTCAGAGTGGCCCCAAGAAGCCGCACACCAACCAGAATTTCCTCCTCCATCAGGGATACGGCAACGTCTCCGCAGACAATCCCCCAGGAACCTGTATCATCTTCCGAGCTCTCCAGCATGTCCGCTGTTGCTAATGCCTTTGCTGATGCGAGAATGCTCTCTGATCAAAGAGAACTGGCCGACTCTCTTGAAGGCAAGACCTTTGAGTTTGAAATTAAGGCAACATCGGCTCCAGAGCGTACCTTTGGCATTGGAATAGACGATGCATACCGTGGAGGAATGACAGTAATCGGCGAGGTTCCAGAAGTAGGCGAAGTCGAAGTCAGATTTGCATCCGGAGCTGATAGTGATTCTATGCCCAAGGGCAGGAATTCGACAATCAGTGCTAGTATATCAGGCTGGAACGGAATCCGCAAAAGATTGATTGTGAATGCTCAGTGACCAGCGGCCTCAAAAGCCTCCTCAATCATCTCTTCAAGGCTGATTTCAGGCTTGAATCCAAACCTCTCCTGAAGTGCCCACGCATCCACCATTCCGAAAACCTCTCCAACATCACTCTGTCCGAACTCGGTATCGCAACCGGTTCTGGAATTGTAAATCCCAGCCAACTCCTCCATGCTAATTCCCTTGCCCGAACCTACGGCTATACTATCTCTCGTAGGCGGTGGGTTCGCGAGCACCGCATCTACTACTCGGACTAGATCTTGAACATGAACGAAGTCCTTGATGTTCGAACCGTCTCCTGGGATGTTAATCCATCCAATCTGACATTCCTCGGCCCACTTGTGCAGTAGACCATTGCCGGGAGGTCCATCGAGAGGAACTCCTTGGACATTAGACGCCCTGATGATACTCACGGGCCGCTCGGCCTCAGCTCGCTCCAGAGCATTCTCCTCCATCCACAATTGACCTTCAGCAGCAGTATCCCGAGGAGCCAGAGTTGAATCGTCTCCGTAGTATGCTTCACCCGGCTCCCATTGAGGATGCACTCTGAGAGTCCCTAGGATAACTAAGTGGAGTCCACCGTGCCTGTCAACAGCATCAAGTATTGGCCTAGAGGATTCACGCATCGAGATGTAGGCTTCCCTGTCAGTTCTATCGACACTCGAGTCGACTGGACGTGAATTGATGTGAATCAGGGCACTGCATGGAGTCAGTAAGGCGTCGAGAGCCATAGGATCGCCTAGAGCTTCCTCAGAGACTACGATGCCAGAGTCACCTAACATCTCCACGAGATATGGTGCCACGAACGTATCCGCGGAGGCGATTGCGACCTTCATGTTACATCTACCAGTTCGAACGAGCAAATAAGTGTATGTCGCTGTCTGTGAAAACTCTCACAACGAACATTGAAGGGCGACGCGATTCTGCTCGGGGCGCCGAGAGGCAGGATGCGTGCAAATGGACCAGTTACCAAATCTTGGCCGTGAGCAAGAAATGCTCAAGGCAATAGGCCTGGAATCCATGGAAGACTTGTTCTCGGACATCCCTGAGGAAGTCCGAAGAACTGACCCCCTGCCTCTACGCGGACCGCAGTCCGAAGAGGAAATCTGGGCCGATGCTCAGCGCTTACTAGGGGCAAATGTAGACCTAGATTCACGACCCTCATTCCTCGCTGCGGGACTGGCTCGCAATTTCGTTCCAACCATGGTGCCAATGCTTGCAACTCGCGGAGAGTTCCTAACTTCTTACACTCCATACCAGCCTGAAGTCAGTCAAGGCATGCTGCAAGCGATGTGGGAGTTCCAGACCATGGTCTCTGAACTGGTTGGATTGCCCGTATCAAATGTCTCGATGTACGATGCTAGTACTGCTGCAGCCGAGGCAATTACATGTGCCGTGAGGGTCAAGGGACGCAAGGCAACTCAGAAAGGAATCGTCTACGTTTCTAAGTTAGTGCCGCCGCATAGACTCTCAGTCATTGAGAATTATTCACAGGGAGGGAGTATCGAACTGCGCACATTGGAGCACGGGTTGGATGGACGAATCGATCTTGAAGCTGCCGCTGCCGCTGCAGGATCATGTGCTGTCTATGTCGAACAGCCCAATGCGTTCGGCGAACTGGATGAGGGAGTCGCACAACTAAAGGAAATCATAGGCGATAATACAGCTCTGATTGTTGGAGTAGATGCAGTATCTCTTGGCATAGTAAAGGCACCCGGAAGTTATGGCGCCGATATCGTAGTAGGGGAGGGCCAGCCGTTCGGAATTGGTCCGACAGCGGGAGGGCCAATCTACGGACTCTTTGCTTGTCAGAAGGAATACTTGCGTTTAATGCCCGGGCGAATTGTTGGAAAGACAATCGATGAAGACGGCAGGGATGCATTCACCCTCACACTCTCTACTCGCGAGCAGCACATTCGACGTCATCGCGCAACATCCAACATCTGCTCCAATGAGACACTCATCGCACTGATGGGCGCCATGCACATGGCTCTACTCGGCCCCGAAGGACTGGAGAGATTGGCGCTTCGTGTGGCCGCTGCAACCGAATCAACCAAGCGAGCAGTCTGCGCTATTCCCGGTGTCGAATTGGCCAACCCGGATACTCGTAACTTCCGAGAGTTCGCTGTCAAACTACCTGGAGATGCAGGCGAAGCCGTTGCTCATATGGACGACGCAGGCGTGTTAGGTGGACTAGCAATGGGGGAGTGGTGGAATTCAATGTCCAACTGCCTGCTAATTGGCTGTGATGAGCGCACAAGTCAGTCCGATATCGAGGCACTAGTATCCTCATTGTCGTCCTGGGCCGAAGAGGTGGGCACTTGAGCGATATTTTCGATTTCAACGGTGCTGCCGGGTCTGGCTGGTCTCAGCCAGAGCCGATTATTGAAGGGGCAAATGAGACTGTACCAGAATCTCTGAGACGGAACAACCTACCTAAGTGGCCCAGAGCTAGTGAGCCAGAATTAGTACGGCACTACACTTGGCTCTCACAGAGAAACTTCGGTATCGATACCGGATTCTATCCTCTGGGCTCCTGCACCATGAAGCACAATCCTAGAATCAACGAGAGAATCGTTCAACTTCCCGGTATTGACAGGGTCCACCCATTGCAACCAGAGCACCAAATTCAGGGGCTTTTGTCGATTTTCTACGAGATGCAAGAGATGCTTGAAATCTGCTCTGGAATGGATCAGGTCACCTTGCAACCGGTAGCCGGGGCACAAGGAGAATTCACAGCAATTCGTTGCATTCAGGAGTATCATCGCAGCAATGGCGATGAGCAACGAGACAAGGTAATTGTACCCGATTCAGCACATGGTACTAATCCCGCATCTGCAGCGATGTGCGGGTACGATATTATTGAGATTCCCAGCGCAGAAGATGGCCGCCTAGATCTAGATGCCCTCAGGGCGGCCGTAGGTGAAGACACTGCAGCGATGATGATTACCAATCCAAGTACATTGGGAATCTTCGAACCCGAGATTGCCGAGGCAGCAGAAGTTGTACATGCTGCAGGAGGTCAGATGTACTATGATGGGGCCAACTTCAATGCGATTCTAGGGAAGACTGATCCAGGAAGAATGGGTTTCGATGCCGTTCATTACAACCTGCACAAGACATTCAGTCAGCCTAATGGAGGAGGAGGTCCGGGAAGTGGGCCGATTGGGGTTAAGTCACACCTAGCAGACTATCTGCCATCTCCCTTGGTAGACCGTGAAGAAGACGAAGGAGAAGGCACTACAGGCGATGGCTACAGATACTTCTGGAGGACGCCGGACAAGAGTATCGGAAAGGTTCAGCAGTGGCACGGTAATGCTGGAGCGGTTGTTCGTGCATGGGCTTTCTATCGTCGTTATGGTCGTGAGTTGGAGTTGATGAGCGAGCACGCGGTTTTGAATGCGAACTATCTGCGTTTTAGAATCATGAATCCGAATCCAGAAACTCTAGCAGAAATACCGTCTATGCCCACTGACGGGGCGCCCGCTGCAGTTGTGAAGCATGAATTCACACTCTCTATGCAACCGCTCAAAGAAACCACGGGGGTTACCGGAAAAGATGTAGCAAAGAGATTACTAGATTATGGCTACATGTCTCCAACTCTTTACTTCCCGATGATTGTCCCAGAATGCTTGATGATTGAGCCCACTGAGACTGAGAGCCGCGAGGTTCTGGACAAGTTTGCCGATGATTTCCTAGCCATCCTCACAGAGGATGCTGAATTGGTGACTACTGCCCCTCACAACACTAACGTCAGGAGAGTGGATGAGGTCTGGGCTGCTCGAAACCTCATACTACGCCACCCTGGCTCTGAGTAGCGAAGAAACAAGACCATCAGGCCCACCCGCAGACCATGCAGACGAGCCAAGACCACCTCTGGCTGTCCGGATCTCCGGATTGGGGGGGTCCAAGAAAGCAGCCTTACGCAAATGATTCACAACTTCCAGATTCATGGCACACCCTATCAGATGAATCGTCGAAGGGGTGGTTGCGCCAGACTCTCAGACCGGTCGCACCTAGGATCGTGTTTCCAATGGCTTGGTCACCTTTTTTCTTACTAATCACAGCCGTGCCCCTTGCTCTTCCAGGTAGGACTCCAGTCGACGACCAGACTGTTGCTGCTATCTTCTTCTCTATGTCATGGCTACTAATCCTAGTTCCTCTGTATCTGATTCGTTCTTCTCAACCAACTCATGTGGGATCAATTCATACTCTTCCATTCGACTGGTCTTCTTTCGCTATTGCATGCATAGTATTCGGTCTGCATGTATCGATTCACTCAGCATTGGGGTGGATATCCTATGCCATCTTCTGGTTTGCATGGTTTCGCACCTATACAATGATCAGGGACGTGGTCATCAATTCTCCCAGCAGGTGGCTTCTGCCTGTTGATTCGTCAGATTGGAAGACCACAGAAGCTTTGAGTAGCGGCTGGAAAACCCTCTCCGAGTTCTGGACTAGTGGACCTATTGCAAAGTTGAAAACGGATTTTGGCCAATTCACACTGACTGGGGTCAGCAGAGGAGATGACCGTTTTGTCGCAATCGCTCTTATTGCCCCCTCTGGATTTGTCCACGACCCGTTTTCAGATGACCTCGCACGAACTACATTATCTGAGCATCAAGTTATGATTTTAGGCGTGGATTGGCCCACAAGGCTGCTACCTCCGTGAGGTAATCTGGACGGCAGGCATTTGTACCGACTACCGCCCGCTGAGTCATGGACATCTGCATTCTTCTAGGTTCCAAGTCCGACCTACCAATAGCCAACAAGTGTACAACGGTCCTCGCCGAGTTCGGCATATCTCACGAGGTCAGAGTGGCCTCTGCCCATAGGGCGCCAAAGTATCTCGAGGGCGTTGTCTCAGCTGCCACTGCTGACGGGTGCAAACTTTTCATTTGCATGGCAGGGATGGCCGCTGCCCTTCCAGGCGTTGTTGCTGCAATGACCACTTTGCCGGTAATTGGAGTACCAGTCGGAGGCAAGGTACAGTATGACAGCCTACTTTCAATTGTTCAGATGCCGCCCGGAATGCCTGTGGCCACTGTAGGTGTAGACAGAGGAGACAACGCTGCAGTACTAGCAGTACAGATACTATCTCTTTCAGATTCTGAACTAGCTTCAGCCTACTCAGATTGGAGAGTCGCACGCACTAATCAGGTAATCGCCGACGACGAATCTCTAAGGGAGTGAATCTGTGCAGACTCAGTTCCTCTTAGACGAGGCGGTAGAGGCTCTACAATCACAGATTGATGACGTCGCGATTATCGCTTGTTCTGGAGGAATTGACAGCACGGTTGCAGCAGTTCTAGCTCACAGGGCCGTCGGGAGTATGCTTCACTGTGTATATGTCGATACGGGGCTGATGCGTTTGAACGAATCAGAGGAAGTCGCCGAGATGTTCGCAGATTTAGGAATTGAGCTGAAGGTTGTCGATGCGTCCGAGAGATTCTTCAGCCACCTCTCGGGAGTAACTGATCCAGAAGAGAAGCGCAAGATCATCGGCGAGCAGTTCATCAGGGTCTTTGAAGAAGAACAGGAAGGGTGTGGAGCTAAGTTCCTCGTACAGGGTACGATAGCTCCGGATTGGATTGAATCGGGCGGAGGCGAGAGGGATGTCATCAAGTCACATCACAACGTAGGCGGTCTACCCGAGGATGTCGAGTTGGAAATTGTCGAACCGCTAAGAGAATTCTACAAGGATGAAGTCAGAGCTATTGCCAGAGAACTCGACATACCTTCTAGCGAGCGACAACCGTTCCCCGGACCAGGCTTGGCGGTCAGGGTTCTGGGCGAGTTAACACCTGACAGAGTAGAGTCTTGCAGACAGGCTTGTCATATCGTTGAGACTCACCTTGAGGAAGCAGCAGAGAGGGGTGAATGCGATCTACCTTGGCAGTATTTCGCAGCACTACTGCCGGTGCGCAGTGTCGGTGTCCACGGAGATGTAAGAGTCCACGGAGAGACTGTTGTGGTCCGGGCAGTGACTAGCCTTGATGGCATGAGCGCAAGATATTCTGAGATACCTCACAATATTCTAGCAAAAATCAGTACCGAGATTACTAATTCATTGAAGGGGCAAGTCAACCGTGTGGTGTATGATATCACCCACAAACCACCAGGCACAATTGAATGGGAGTAATCCGATTCTTTGATGAAGGGTGGAGCCTGCCGCGAGTCAGGCCGACATAGCTTAGTTGGTGGAGCG
>PBWO01000049.1 GCA_002727275.1 Methanobacteriota archaeon | reverse complement strand
TGCTCGTTCCAGCCACGGCCAGGAAACCTCTCCCTTTCGGGTTCACAGTACGCCTGTCGTGGTTCGTTTCTGTTGCAGAGCCGGCCCTCCCGGACCTCCGGCTTGCGCCGGACCACCTGCATCGCGGAGAGGGGACTTTCCTCAGTGTCGTACACTGTCAGCGACCCTCCTGCTCCCTCATATCTACGGCAAGGCGCACCAACATGAACCCAACGGTCGCCTAATGGACTCGATTGTAAGGCATTGAATCGGAAAGCATCATTCACATTCCACCACACCGCGACTGCGTGGACAGGGTCGAGGAGCTGAAACGTGAGGCAGGAATCGCCGCTTGTTCTTTCGTGAGTAATGGCATGAGAATTGGCCTGGGAACAGGCTCGACAGTCAAGTACACGGTCATTGAGATTGCCCGTATGATCTCAGAGGAAGGAATTGATGTGATCGGCGTCCCTACCAGCGAGTCCACGCGGGAACTTGCAGAGGGTTTAGGAATACCCCTTTCTACTCTCGAAGAAGCATCCCCGCTTGACATTACAATCGACGGGGCTGACGAGTTCGACTCGGATTTCCAACTAATCAAAGGTGGAGGGGGGGCACTCACACGTGAGAAGAGGGTTGCAGAGAAATCGGGAGCCATGGTAGTGGTAGCAGATGACCGCAAGCAAGTCGAGACCCTAGGGGAATTCGATTTGCCACTAGAGGTTAGAAAGTATGATTGGCAGAATGTTTCAGAACAATTACAGAGGATTTGTCCCGGACAAGTCAGCCTCAGGGGCGGCGAATCTCCATATGTCACTGATAATGGCGGATATATCCTCGACTGTCGGTTCGGTCCAACTATCTCAGACCCCGCCTCAATGGAGAATCAAATCAAATCAATAGATGGAGTGGTGGAGGTCGGCTTGTTTGTAGACATGTGTGATGCTGTAGTCATGGCTGCTACGTCCGGAGTCGCCACTTTGCTCAAACAAGGCGGCAGGCTGGCCTGAATACCGTCCGTCGCCGTTATAGAGGGGCGACAATTCGCCGCACTGGGTCTGTAGCTTAGTCAGGTAGAGCGACGGGCTCTTAACCCGTCGGTCGCGGGTTCGAATCCCGTCAGACCCGCCATCATGGTCATCTCAAACCGAGCAACCTATACCGCCGGACCTTCACGCAGAAAGGAACATCCATGAGCAAGGAGTACTGGATTGGGGACGTCAACTCAGGGTCGCATGACGACTCCAAGGTCGAACTGAAAGGCTGGGTGTACCGGGCGAGAGGCTCAAACAAGATTTGGTTCATGGTCCTGCGCGACTCCACGGGCACAGTCCAGTGCGTCATCAAGAGGGACGTAGTAGGTGACGAGTGCTTTGAGTCACTCAGCAACGCCCTGATTGAATCGAGTGTCATTATCGCGGGTACCGTCAACCCTACTGATCGAGAACATGGTCATGAGATCCAAGTCAGTTCTGGCGAAGTCGTGGGGCCAGTGAATCCAGACAGGCCATTCCCAATAACAGAATCAGCCATGACAGAATCCGATGGAGGAGAGACTGAGTTCCTGCTCGACCATCGTCACCTGTATTTGCGAACAGGTAGGATGACTACAATGCTCAAGTTGCGTTCAACCGTATTCGGTGCAATTCACTCGTACTTCCGGGACCGTGATTTCATTGAATACCAAGCTCCTAATTTCGTAGCCGGAGCAGTCGAGGGCGGCTCGACATTATTCGAGGTACCGTACTTCGGGCGCAAGGCCTATCTTACTCAGTCTTGGCAACTTTATGCCGAGGCGGCTATGCCGGCCCTTGAGCGACTCTATACGATGGCACCCTCATTTAGGGCCGAGAAGAGCCGAACTAGGAGGCACCTGACTGAGTTTTGGCATGCTGAGATGGAGATCGCATGGGCCTCAAACTCTGAGGTAATGGAACACGGAGAAGGAGTGGTTCGACACATCGCTAGAAAACTACTCGACGAGAGGTCGGAAGAACTCACAAGTCTCGAGCGGGATTTGGATCTTGTAGCCCGTTATGCAGATAGCCAATACCCAAGGATTCGATATGATGAGGCCATTGAGATTCTTCAAGGCAAGGGGGTTGAAGTGGAATGGGGTCAGGATTTGGACTATTCTAAGGAGAAGATTTTGACTGCTGACTTTGAAGTCCCTCACTTCCTGACTCACTATCCTCGAGTCGCCAAGCCATTTTATCACCGCCCCGACCCTGACGACCCGAAGTATGTCCTCTGTCACGACTTACTGGCACCAGAGGGCTACGGCGAGATTATCGGCGGGGGCGAAAGGACGTGGTCCGAGAAGGAGATATTGGAGAGAATCGAAGAGGAAAAAGCTCCTATGGAAGCTTACGAGTTCTATGTCGATGTACGACGTTACGGAGGAGTCCCTCATGGAGGGTTTGGACTCGGAGTTGACAGAGTCTGTACATGGCTAGCTGGGGCTGAACACATACGCGAGGCAATTCCATTCCCGAGAGACAGCAGAAGAGTCACGCCGTAGGCGTGTCCTGCGAATCACTCATACGAAGGCGTGGTCTGGGACCCTCATGGACGATTGGCGCGAACTAGATCTCGCCAACCCAACAGAAGAACATGCAATGCTAAGACAGATGGTGCGCGACTTCGTTGCTGACGAAGTTGAGCCCCAAGCACTTGAACACGACAGAAATGAGAGGTTCAACGCTGCTTTGTTCAGGCGACTGGGGGAGCAGGGAATCCTCGGGATTTCAGTTTCTCCTGAGTACGGCGGAGCCGGAATGGATGCAACTGCGGTTGCGATAATCAACGAGGAATTATCGTACTCCGACCCAGGCCTATGTCTTGCATATCTGGCTCACGATCAACTACTCGCCAACAACCTCGCTCACAACGGAAGTGAGGAACAGAAGAGTAGAATCCTGCCCAAACTGTGCAGTGGTGAATGGATAGGCTGCATGGCGATGAGCGAGCCCGGCTACGGCACAGATGTTCTGGGAATGCAGACCACTGCCTCTGAGAATCATGACGGTTCGTGGACAATAAACGGTAGGAAGATGTGGATTACTAACGGCTCGGTAGATGATGAAGGGACTCCTGCAGATATCGTATGGCTGTATGCAAGGACTGGAACCGACTCAAAAGGTAGAGCGGAAGTCACCACCTTCATTGTCGAGAAGGGAATGCCCGGTTACTCAGTAGGTCAGAAGATCGACGACAAGTTGGGTATGAGGGCCAGCAATACTGCCGAGCTAGTTTTCGATGACTGCGTCGTTCCCGCCGAGAGTGTTGTCGGAGGGCCGGGCGAGTCTATGATTCACATGATGAGGAACCTCGAGCTGGAAAGAATAGGTCTTGCTGCTATGGGAGTCGGTATCGCGAGACGGTGTCTGGCTGCGATGAATAAGTACGCTAGCGATAGAGAAGCCTTCGGCAGCAAGATTCGCGACTTTGGCCAGATTCAGAGGCATATCGGTGAGTCTTGGGCCGAATACAGAGCAATGCGCGCATATGTGTACGACACTGCTCGCGCTACAGATCTATCTATGGCCGGTAACCGCCTGGATTCAGACGGAGTCAAACTGTTTGGAACTACTGCTGCCAAGAATATCGCAGACAGAGCTATCCAAGTCATGGGAGGCTATGGCTACGTGGGCGAGTACACGGTCGAGAGACTGTGGCGTGACGCCAAGTTGCTTGAGATTGGCGGAGGCACTCTAGAGAGCCATCAGAAGAACATCACTCGCGATCTTTCGGATGATTCGGCTCCCATCGAGAATTAGTGGTAGTCCCGGGAGGATTCGAACCTCCGTCACCGGGACCAAAACCCGGTATGATGGACCACTACACCACGGGACTCCGAGACGATGACGGAGTACATGTGCTATTGAATTGACTGGACAGACAAGCGACAGCATCAAAGGTTCCCTGAGTGCCCTTGCTACATGCGTGAGCGATGGGCATTCCTCTTGGCATTCCTGATGCTAGCCTCTCCCGCGTCTGCTTTGGTTACCGGAAGTGATTACGATACAGGAAGCCCAATATCGTTCGATAGCGATATGGCCTTAGAATTACCTTCTGCCCCTAACTTCAGAACCGATTCACCTTGGATTGACTCCAGCTTAGATATCAGAGTAGATTCAGGTGCGAATGAAGTAAGGGTGACAGTGATCACTCGCTCTCTAGCTACTTTGAATCAATGGCAGCATGACAACGGGGCTATAGAGGCTCAGAAACCGGCGAGTTCGGGCGAGAGATTGGTAGCACTCGACTCGACTGACGGAGCAATTGATCACAGAACCTTCTGGATGAAATCATCAATTTTCGATAAACTATCTGGAGTTCCAGGGGTAATTGCAATTCTAGACGCTCAGAATTCTCCAGAGCCTTACGAGATTACGCCATTCGAGACTCCTCCTGATGTTAACCCCGAATCTGTCCGGAGTGGAGAAATTCACGGTGCTAACGACGCTTGGGAAAGAGGCTATACTGGCGAAGGGATGGTAATTGCAGTTGCCGACACAGGCGTGGACTTCGCTCATCCAGACTTGAATGGGACACAGGCTAGAGTTCTAGATTCGATGTCACCATATCACGGCTGGCCATTGATGTTTGATCACAACAGCATGTATTACTGGCTAGTTGATGGTGATGCATACCCATCTAGGTCTACTTGGTATGCGGACACTTCAACAATAGATTACGACAACAACACAGATGGAATTCTAGACATTTCTGGTTACAATGTCACGGGAGTCAACGCCTCATTATCGGGAGAATATCATCTAGGGGAACACCCCGACTCAACATTGAGGAGCAAAGCTGGTGGTGACGTACCAATCCTTGTCGTCGATGACAGGATTTCTGGCTTGTATGAGACAGTCTATCCCGACATAAATCGTGATGGTGAATTCCATAATGACGTACCGATGAGGCCCGGCGAGGAAACAGCCGGACTGGACACCAATGGCGATGGTCTGTGGGATATTTCAGGAGGCCTTGTTTATTGGGTAGCCGATGGTTTCAATGGAGTGCCTTACTCAGAAATTTACGCCCCTCGTCATGGTTACAATAACAGAATTCCAGGGCCTGGTAACCTAACACTATTCATGTTAGAATCGGGTAGTCACGGGACCCTATGTGCTAGTGCAGTTGCTGCCCAGGGAGTAATTAGCGATGGTAAGGTCCTAGGCATGGCGCCAAACTCTACTATCTCTTCTATTGGCAATCACTACTCCGGCGGCCATGCCTTGGATGGATGGAGATTTATTGCCGAGGGATACGATGGAGAGCCTCAGACACAAGGAGACCAGCCCCATATTGGCTCATTCTCTTTCGGGTATTCGTCAGTCGACGAAGCTGGAGCTGATGGTTACTCATTGTATCTAGACTGGCTAACGAGAATATACAATGACAATGCATCATACTCCGTTGCAATCGGTAATGGTGGGCACGGCTTCGGCACAGCAAAGGTTCCCGGAGCGGCTCACGGAATATTCTCAGTAGGGGCATTCAGCAGTCGCTCTAGTGACTCATGGGGCCAGAGTGCGCCATGGTCAAACAGAGGTCCAAATGTAGTTGGAAGGATGGATCCAGACATTGTATCTGTAGGTTGGTCCGCTACAGGAGATAGACCACTCAATTCGTATAACGATGCAAACTCAGCTTGGAGTTCTTGGGGGGGAACCAGTCTCGCTACTCCAATTGCAGCCGGTCTGATGGCCTTAGTCGCTGAAGCATGGCAAGAGAATCTTGGTGACTATCCCGGTTCTCAGGAGTTCAGAGACTTCGTTCTATCGACTTCCGACGATAGGGGATATGAACCTTTGATTCAGGGTGGGGGCTGGTTCAATGCATCGAGAGCCATAGCGACCATAGAAGGGGACAATGGCACGTGGTGGGCTAGTCCGGCTCAATGGAATAGCGGAACCTACCAAGGTAAGCATAGAGATGCTAACATCAATCTCATGCATCAGGGCGAATCTCAAGACTTTGACTTGGAATTCTTCAACTACGCACAGAGCCCAATGATGTTGAGTTTCACTCCCACGACTCACAAACCACTGGAACACAATCGTCATATTTGGCAAAGTAGGTCTGAGATAGATTGCCCTGAGAATTCTACTGCCGATTGCGACGATAGTCCTGCTTGGGGCAACTATACTCACACTAACTCAGAATGCTTAGATTACAGTTCCAGCAGACCACATCTGCTAATTCCACTGCACATTACAAATAATTCTAGCATACAATTACCATCCCAAACTACTCAACTAAGAGCACGCGCTACTATTGAGTACTCTGCCTTTGATGGCAATCAGGATAGGTCTGCCGAGGAACGAGTCTATCTCGAGGTATTCAGATGGACGGATTTCGATGGCGATGGCACTTATATCACTCATTCCGAAACTCCCGAATTCCATGTCATGCCTTCGGGCGAATGGACTGAATCTAGCGAACTCGAACAGGTAACATATTGGTGGAAGAAGGGTCCCAATGCAGAAGTCAGAGTCGGGCTTCCGTTCGAAGATGCCAGAGATGGACTTCTGCTCGGAGTGTGGAACTACAATTGTGACGACTCTGACGAACCAGTGAGAATTGAGATTGATTGGACTGCATTCGGTAGTCTGAATGACGATTGGATCACAGTCCCTTCTCCGACCATAATCCAAGCTAACGGCGCAGAGACAATTGAAATCACAGTTTCAGTTCCCATGGATGCTGAATCAGGGATCCATCAGCACGGCGTTCTCATCGAAACCTATGAGCTCAACCAGACCGGAGCTCCGAGTCTTTTGCCAATGTGGAATTGGACTTTGCCAATAGTGACAAACGTGCCGTGGTCTGGACCGTTTACCTTGACACCAAAGCCATTGGATGGCAATGTGTCTAATCAGACCTTGTACGATGAGAGTTGGATTAGTGGAGCCACTCGTTGGGACTGGAGGGCCGAGAGTGGCGACTGGAGATTCCTTACTGTCGACTGGCCAGCAGAATGGGATACTGGAGGTACTGCAATTTTGGACGTCGATTGGTCAGATACAGTACAAGGAATAGAAGGAGACCACAACTCAACATTTTACGAAAATATCTACACTGACATAGACGTTCTTTGGCTATCCGAAACTCCCCACGGTTACGCTGAAGACGACCCAGATGCATATGGCGACTCAACTTTCTACATCGAGTCACGCTCAACTAACAATTATGCTGGAAGTGGCTCGCATAACTGGGGGACATTCACTGATACGTCTCGAGAGATGTTTGCCGTTCCCGCAGAGGAAGGGGTCCACCAACTTGTCTTGCACACCGCTTTACATGGAGTCTCTACTAACGATAATCCGCTCAATGTATCAGTGGGATATATTGCCGCTGAGGAATCAGGTTTCCAGAAAGTCGTAACAGATTGGTCCGAGGGTAGCGGTCAGGATTCCGTACACGTAGTCTCTACTGTGCCACTTAGCGTTGAGTCAGTATCTTCCTATGGGTGGAGTCAACCAGCTTACTACGAAAACGAGACTGCATACCAAGATAATGCAGGTGACAAGATGTCCGCTTCTTGGTGGCACAATATGACCATTGAGAACTCAACAGAGATAGATATCAGAATGAATTCTAATGACGACGCTGATTTGGACCTCTTCTTGTTCAGAGACTCTGACGGCGACGGCACTTTCTCATCCGGAGAGGAAATTGCTCGCTCTACTTCCTCATCCTCATCCGAGAGTATTAGAATCACCGATCCCGAAGACGGATTCTACTCAGTTGCAGTGCAAGGATATTCTGTGCCCTCCGGAAGCGTCCAATTTTGGATTGATGTCGAAGTTGTAGGGGGCGATCAACTATTCATAACTGACAACTTCACTCTTTCTGACTCAGAGATTTCTGCCATCTGGCCTAATGGTAGCCAAACTCTGGCAGGACAAGTCCCATCTGCAGCCTTCCAAGTAAATTTGTCCTATATCCGCCCGGCGCATTCGGGAGTATGGTCAGGACATATCGAAGTAGTAGTCAATGGAGGAATCAGTCTAACTCTTCCATATACTTACGAACTCGTAGAATTAGATCCTGAGATTACATTCGTTCAACCAGATGACTTAACCGAGACAAATACAGCAGTTCCGATACAGATTCATGCCTTGGATACTGGTATTGGTTTCCGTTTGGATGATCTTAACTGGGAGCCAGCAGATAACAACACCAGAGTGCCAGAAGCAGATATTGTCGAAGCAATAGACACTGAAATGGAGTATCATAACCTAACTGATCTCTGGAACAGCGGCAATCACTTTGCAATCCCTGAAAATGTAAGTTTCAGAGAGGTCTGGATTAACTCGACTTTGCCTGAAGTGGAGCAGTGGCACCGGTACACTGCCTCTGTAACGGACCTGTCGAATTATTCTTCACAGGCCCAAATAGCAGTGTCTTACGACGTAACCGCTCCCGCATTAGCACTGTCTGATATTCCTTGGATTACCAATCAAGAGTACCTCACGTTTTCGATACATTCTGAATCAGGGGCCAGCGTCACTCATTCGGGAACTCCTGTGTTCCTAGATGAATCCGGATCTGCTGAGATTACAATCCAATTAACTGAGGCTGAGCCGAGGCAGAATCAAGACTCAACATTCTACTATGTTCACAGCAATAGTGTGTTCGACATCGTTGTTACCGATGCAGCCGGAAACTCATTTTCTCGAGATTTCTCAGTTATTTACGACCCAACACCTCCGTCAGCACAATTTGTTGATTTGACCGATCAGGCGGGCTATCAATACGACTCAACTGCCATAGCCAACCCAGTCAATCTAACAGAAGGAGTATTGACAGCCATAATACCAGTTGATGTCCAAGAGTGGTGCTTTCACATATTTTCACTGCGTACTCCTCATGAAATCAATGAATGTGAAACGAAACAGATGATTCCACAGGCAAATCTGCAAGATGTTCCTGGACAATCCTCCGAGGCTGCTCAATACAGCATTAACACCAGTGGATTGCCAGATGGCGATTACATGATCAGTTTGGAGTTGACCGACTGGGCAGAAAACTCCGCCACCCAGACTTGGCTAATTTACTTCGATAGTACAGTTCCCGTTGTTGACTGGTCAATTAGTCCAGGTACTGAATCTGCCTTCTTCGACCACAGACAGGGGCTGTCTTGGATTGCCAGTGAGGAGGTACACGTCACCTTCACAATCGACGACGTCACAATTAGTGAGCGTACATCGATAACAGGTGGAGCACTATTCGAACTAAATCGTACGGGGTTGCATTTAGTCTGTCTAGTAGCTGTCGATATGACAGAGCCGCAAGAGAATGACAATCGGTTTGAGGAATGTAGAGAGATAATTCTCGATCCTTCGATTTATTCGACACACGTCTCAGCTAATTGGGATGGCGGAATAATGGCAATTGACGAAGTTGAAGCTATATTGCAGAGAGGACCAGATCAAGAAATCTGGTGGAGGCGGTCCGACTCAGAAGATAGAAATTTGATTACTCCGGGGGCTCAGATTGTAACACTGAATTTTGATCTGCAAGAGGGCGATAACCAATTTATTATCGAAATTGAAGCGTTAGACCACTTCGACAATTACACTTTGTCGATAGTTCGAGATACAATGCCTCCTGTATTGACTATGGAAGAAGTGGTGAACAGGACTTCAACTTTGGAGACTCGAAGGGTGATTTCCGGAACCTGTGAACCAAATGCCCCTGTGATGATTTGGAGTGAGGCTGAGTCAATAGAATTCAACTGCAATGCTGAAGGAGTTTACGAGGTAGAAATCGAAATCCCTGAAACTCCCGGCACCCATATTATCGATGCACTTACTTCTGATTCAGCAAATAATGAGAACTCAGCAACAATAGAAGTTTTGGAGCAGAATTGGATTGACTGGGCACTTGACGATGCCAGATCTTCTGGGCCGATGTTATGGTGGTTTTCTTTGGCCTCCATCGTAGTAATACTACTAGTAACCGTTCCAACTGTCGTTATTAGAAGAAGACGGGCCAGAGCCGATAGGTTGCTCCAGCAAGGACCAGACATCGAAGAGATACTGTCCGAGGTAGAATCTCCGGTGGAAGAGTCTGAAGAGCCGTTTGAGTAAGGCTCATGCCACTGTCCCTTTTCGTAACGCCATGGAAATCAGCAGCATTACTGTCTTAGGTGCCGGTCAGATGGGCAATGGGATAGCGCAAGTTGCGGCTTGTGCAGGCTATAATGTGATGATGATAGATATCGAGCAATCGTATGTAGATAGAGGTATGTCTGCAATCGAATCTTCACTTTCCAAGTTGGTTAGTAAAGAGAGGATGAGCCAAGAAGAAGCCGATGCAGCCCTCGCGCGCGTGCGCGTGTCAACATCTAAGGAATCAGCATCTGAAAGCGATCTAGTAATCGAAGCAATACCGGAGATTCCGGAAATCAAATTCTCCACCTTTGAAGAGTTAGACGCAATTTGTAAGCAGGAAGCAATTCTAGCAAGCAATACTTCGAGCATCAGTATCGATGAAATCGCAGCTTCGACAAATAGGCCCGAGAGAGTAATAGGAATGCATTTCATGAATCCCGTGCCGATAATGAAACTCGTCGAGATAATTAACGGCTCAAAGACCACCGAAGAGGTCAATACAGCCGTAGTAAAGGCAGCTGAGAGGATGGGTAAGACTGCATTATCGTGCAACGATTCCCCCGGTTTCGTCAGCAATAGAATTCTGTGCCCAATGATAAACGAAGCAATTTTGACACTCCAGGAGGGAGTGGCAGAGCCAGAAGCAATAGATGGGATAATGAAACTCGGAATGAATCATCCGATAGGCCCTCTAGCTCTAGCAGATCTAATTGGCCTTGACACCATCCTACACATCATGAATGTCCTCCAAGAGGGACTCGAAGATGACAAATATGCCCCTGCACCACTTCTAATGGAAATGGTAGAACAGCAAAAACTGGGCCGAAAGAGCGGCGAAGGATTCTACACTTACTGATGATTTGGTACACTGGTAAGGTGCTTTTTTCGCACCACGAGTAGTGCCAAAGTTCAAGCATACACGCATGCCCCTTAGTTGCATGACCAGCCGTAGTGCTGCATCGACGATTACGGCACTCGTTATCATTTCCTGTATCTCAGGTGTTGTGCTCGCGAATGATGCCGGAAGTGGTGGCGATGTCGGTAACTCTACCTCAACAGCATATTCCTTGAGTGCGGTCAATGCGACATACTATGGAAATCTGACTAATTTGGCCGATGAGAATGACTACTACTCAATCTCTATGCCAAACAACACCGGCATCTATGCCGAGTTAATCTCACCAGGATTTTCCGGATCTAACGGATCAGGATCCAGCTCGACTTGCTATAATGCCACATCTCCTCCATGCGATTTTGATTTGTTCCTATACAGTTCAACGGGATCCACTCTCAATTCGAGCCTCAATACCACCGGCTATGACGCTGTGTCTTCCAATAGTACCAACGTTGGGGGCACCACAGTTTACCTCAACGTAGACCAATGGGATGGTGACGGTCAGTATGCCCTGATAATCAATATCTTCTCTACCTCAACTGGTGGCGGAGGAGGCGGAGGAGGTAACAACTCCACGAACCTTCACGATGCAGGCAGGGGTTACGATGCTGGCAACACCTATTCAACAGCGATGAATTTGTCAGCAGTCAACCAAACATTCTGGGGAGATGTAAACTCCGTATCGGATGATTATGATTTCTACAGAATCACGATTCCGCCGCAACATGGTTTCGCTCTTTCACTAGACTGGAACGGATCTTCCCTTAGTCCAGACTTAGACTTAGAATTGTATGATGCAAACGGCTCACTACTAGTCTATAGTTGGTTCAGCAAACCCGAATCTCTAGGGCCATACAATAGCTCAGGCGGAATAACCTACAATATCGCAGTGGTTGCATATTCTGGCTCGGGAGATTATTTACTGAACATTACTTTTGACAACTTGTCATCGAGCCCTATCTATAATCAGAACGATGCGGGCACTGGTGATGATGCCTCAAACGACTACAATAATCCTACTGTAATCAATTCATCAATCGGACAGACCTACTTCAGTGGCTGGGCCTCTGATGACGGAGATGCGCTAGACGAATATTCAACTGCAGTTCCGACTAATCATGGCATTTCTGCATCTCTTAGCTTCGATGACTCATCAATGAATCTCGATTTCACACTTGCTGGATTGCCTAATCCCTCAAACAACATAATCGATACATCATCAACATTCTACAGCCCTGAATCTGTAACATCTAATGGCACGTATGTAGGAGGCGGCTCAGTTTTGTTAGAGGTTTATGCAGTCTCAGGCCAAGGGAACTACAATATCACAATCTGGATTTTCCATCTTGATTCTGATGGGGATGGCCATTGGGACGATAACGAGACTGCATGTCAGTCTGACCCAGATGATCCAGCCAGTGTTCCAACAGATACTGATGGGGATGGCATTTGCGATATTCTCGATGATGATGATGATGGGGATGGGTATGATGACGCCAACGATAGTTTCCCTCTCGATAGTACAGAGTGGGATGACACCGATGGAGACGGAGTAGGTGACAACTCAGATGAAGACGACGATAATGACGGCTGGACCGATTTGGATGAATACCAGTGCGGAACCGAACCACTGAACTACAACAGTCAACCAGTTGACACTGATTCTGATGGTATCTGCGATTTAGTAGATGATGATGATGATGGAGACGGCTACCCAGATGCCTCTGACGACTTCCCCCTTGATGACAGCGAATGGGCCGATACTGATGGAGATGGAATTGGTGATAATTCAGACTTAGATGATGATGGTGATGGCTTCAGCGACTCGACGGAGACTACTTGTGGTTCAGATTCGCTTGACGCAGACTCTATTCCCGCCGACCTCGATCAAGATGGCTCATGCAATGCAGTTGACGGAGATGACGACAATGATGGCTATGCAGACATAACTGATGACTTTCCGTTGAATCCCAATGAGTGGATTGATACAGACGGAGACGGTATTGGAAATAATGCCGATATGGATGACGATGGAGACTCAGTTTTCGATTCATCAGACCCCTTCCCGCTTGATTCAACTGAGTGGGGAGATAATGATGGAGATGGAATTGGGGATAACGCTGATTTGGATGACGACAATGATGGATGGTCTGATTCTGATGAGATAGATTGTCAGACCGATTCGTTTTCTTCATTATCTGTACCTATAGACTATGATGGCGACCACATCTGTGATAGAGTCGATCAGGACGACGATGGTGATGGAGTAGAAGATATCTATGATATGTTCCAATTCGATGCATCCGAGTGGGACGATTTAGATCTGGATGGAATTGGCGATAACGCTGATTTGGATGACGATGGAGATGGTTGGGAAGACCTAGTTGAGCCCAACTGCGGCTCCTCTCCTGTGGATGCAAATTCCTTCCCTGCTGACTCTGATTCAGACGGTATTTGCGACATCATGGATCCAGATGATGATAATGACATGGTTTTGGATATCAACGACAAATTCCCCCTTGATCCCAGTGAACATGAGGACTTCGACAATGATGGCATTGGGAATAATGCCGATGATGATGATGACAATGATGGATGGACCGATTCGGTAGAATCAATTTGCCAGACACTTCAATTGTCCAGTTCTTCCGTTCCCGAGGACACCGACGGAGATGGTACTTGCGACCTAATTGATGCCGATGACGATGGGGACGGAGTGGGGGATCCAAACGATGCTTTCCCAAAGGATTCTAGCGAATGGCAGGATCGTAATGGTGATGGCTTAGGAGATAGAGCCCATCCATTGTCAATTTTTGATCATATGAAGCTCAACCCAATAATTACCGGAATCTTGCTTTTCGTAGTACTGGGTGCTATTGGTGCGGCAGTATTGATGAAAAATAGGAAGGACCAATCATCAACAGAATTGTGGCGCGATGATGACTACAGTCGATACCAAGAAGCAACAAACACTGAGTATTCAGAGGAGGCTACTAACGAACAGCCCACTATGACTGCCGAAACACCTGAAAGGTTGCCTGAGCAAAAAACCGAAGTAGAGCCAATAAGAGTTAGTGAGAAACCACCTCCTCCGCCCCCTCCTGGGTTCGAAGACATAGACAATCCTCCTTCAAAATTAACAGTCAGAGCGGATAGTTGGGAGGATCTTCCCGATGGAGGGGATTATGTCCAGACTGAACCTATGAGATACGTTGGAGAAGACTGTGGTACATGGATTCGTCAAGAAGATGACAGCTGGATTCTTGAGGAGTGACTCATCCCTCACAATATATTCTGATAATTTCTGTATTATCGGCCAGAAAATGGCCAATTAACCGATTTCAACGAAATTCTGGTATTCACACCCCTATAGGGGTGGTTTGAGCATCTTACGACACGATTATATCATTCACATCGCCTCATGCACGCTAGTGACGCCCATGAACGAGAACGCCCCACGCTCTGTTTGTCTAGTAGTACTGATGATTGCCGCAATTGCTCTGCCCCTGATGCAGACGGGTCCGCCCGCTGAATTGGAGGTAGTTCCAGCCAAGGAGGAGGTAGCCGCCAATCCTTGTCAGGGATACGATGCCTGTTTAGGTCTCGATGCTGGCGGGTATAATGCTCGTAATGAGGTATGTCCTGGTGGGACCGGTACTTGTCCGGTAGCCAACCTATCCTCTTACGTTGATTATGGTTCTAGTGAGGTCACTACCACATTCTACGGTTATATGGATGGATTTGGTTCGGCAAGCTCCGGACTGGACGACGACGATGTGTATTCCATTTGGGTGCCGTGGGGATATGGCGTCAATGTAACAATTTCATGGAATCACACTGGTATGATGATGTATGCCGCTCTTGGTGCAGATGGCATGACTAGCTCATACGGAGGCTACTCTAGTTTCGGCTATGGAGCCTATTCGGGATCCACACTCACTACTCTGGGCAATTCAGTGAGTAATTCCCTAATCAACATCTATCTGGACTGCTACGGCAATTACTGTAAGTCCACATATGGATATTCTAGTGACTACAGGATGGACATTACTACATGGCCATCTGATGGAGGAAACTATGGCGATGGAACTGCTCAATTCTCAGCCGGAATGTCAACTTGGGATAATGGAGACACATATGTTGGTGCATGTCAGCGATATGGTGGAACTTTCTGCCAAGTGCCTCAATCGGTTAACAATGGTGTAGATTCTGGTACCAAAACTCTCGCTTCAGGAGAGTCTTTTGGCCTATTCATCAACTATGACAACTATGCTGATACCGAGTCCACTCTGACAGTCACCTGTACTTCTGGTACCCAATCTGCTTCAATTGCACGATACGATGGTTTCATCCCTAACATGGATGGCAGTGGACTGTATGTTGCAGGATTCACAGGTCCGGATGTATGCACGGCAAGCACCACAGATATCTACTCTGATGGAGGAATTGAGGCCTATTGGGCTTCTCTGACTCCAGCAGTTTCGGGTATGTTGACTGGTTCTTTGGCTAACAACGTAGTCTCAACCTACGGTGTTGTCGGCACTACAGATCTCTCGGACACTTACGCTATTGTGGTCCCTGCGGGCACGTTCGGCTCAATTGCCTTAGATTGGGATCAGAACGTCGATTTGGATTTGAGAGTCTACACTGATGCGGCTCTTACTTCTCTGTTTGCTGCTTCATATTACAGCCAACCAGAGGTCATCGACCTATCTTCACTCGGTGAAGACATAACAGTCTATGCCAAGGTCAGTTACTACAGTTGGACTTCAACTGATCCAGCCTCTGGATACCAACTGACTCTTACTCTGAGCCCCTCTGTTTTCCCACCATGCTGGTTCCAGGATGATGGAGCTGATGTTGGTTCAGGAGTGTACGATGGAACTGGTTCCGACGCAGCCAATACTAGGACCGCAGGACCCATGGTCCTATCGGCAATGAGTGGCTCTGTTACCGGAATGATTTGCGATGGTCCTGATTCAGTAGATGCTGAAGATTGGTTCGAATTCTCTGTTCCAGCAAACCACGGTCTTTGGGCGAAGTTGGAATGGACAAAGGATGACTCATCTGACTATCTAATGCTATACCAGTACATGAGCAGATTTGGAAGCCAATACACCGTTTCTAGCTCTGTAAGCTCTTACTTTGGTACGCAGGCCGTATCAACCAATGAGTCATACTATTGGAGGTACGATCTTTCCTCAGCTTCAACCGCGTGGCTAAGGGTTGATGTTGGAAATCTAGTAGATGATCAAGAATACAACTACACTCTAACTTGGGAGATTTACAACCAGTCTGAGGGCTGGACTAACCCATCTAACGATGCTGGCTCAGGTGTAGACGCAGGAGACTCGAGTTACTCGGTTTCTGGTGCTGTGACCCTACCTACTGTGAATAACACTTACACAGGACACGGGCACGACTACGATGATATGTATGACCAGTACAAGATTTACGTACCACAGAATTACGGTATACACTTGGTAGTTAATTTCCCTGCAGAGAATGATATCGATGTCAGAATGGCTCGCGTTCTATCAGGCACTTCTCTATCGACAATCACAACTGCTTACAACTACAATCCTGAAGATCTTTGGGTCATGCCTTCATACGGCGGCCAAGACATATACATCGTCATCACAACCGATCGTGGTGCTGGTGCGTACACGATGGATATCGATTTGATTACGACAGACACCGATCCGGATCCAGAGGATGATTGCGGAATGGGCGTTGATGCGGGCGATGTAATTTACAGCGCAAATTGGGATGACTGGACATGGCTGAATAACTCAAACCAGATTGATGCAAACGGAGATGCAAATGACACTGGTGGAACATGCACTGGATGGATTGACAGTTCGTTAGATCCATACGATCACTACCTAATCAATATCCCAGTAGGCAAGTATCTCGAGTGGAATGTTTCGTGGACTCCGCACGGTGGTACAGTCTACGCATACATGTTCAAGTGTCAGGTTCAGAGCATACCTTGTCAGTCACCTGCCAACCCTGCGTACTACGTTTCACAGCAGTACAACGCTAGTGGTGGCCTTACTGGCAATACAGGCCTCTGGTTCTCACAGGGAGGCTGGGCAGTATTGCGCGTATACTCCTTCGCTTCTACCCACATGACCTATACTATGGACATCAATTTCTTGTCGCTCAGTAACCTATTGGGTGGCGTACAGAACGATGCAAACTCAAGCCTTGATGCCGGCTCCGGAGCTGCAGACGCTGTCCATGTAAACACATACATCAACCAGACAGGAGATACTCTAGAGTGGCAAGGATGGAATCACCCAACCGTTGACACTACTGACCGGTACACATTCGATGTCCCTGCCAACTACGGATTCAATGTCTGCTTAGAGCACGGCGGTAGGCAGTATGGTCCATCCGGAGCAGGTAGCGTTCTGATGATTATGGATTTGTATGGATCTGCTTCCAGTCCATTGCCAGCGAACACCTATGTCTACTACGGAATGAACCCAATGTGCTGGTCCACTAACCAGAGTACAAGTTACTTTGGTGGAGAATCATTCATGGTCGGAGCTAGGAACTGGGCTGGATACCTATACGCTAACCCGGGAGGAGTTACTGACTACAACTTCACAGTGACTTTCCATACTCTTGACGCAGATGGCGATGGATGGTACGATGACATGGAAGTATCCTGTGGAACCGACCCTTACGACAACAGTAGCGTCCCTCAGGACACTGATGCTGATGGAATTTGCGACACGTTAGATTCCGATACAGATGGCGACGGCGTTCTTGACTCCAATGATGCGTTCCCGAACGATGCTAACGAGTCTTCTGACCTAGACGGCGATGGTATTGGAGACAATGCTGACAATGACTTGGATGGCGATGGATGGAATAACTCGGACGAGGTTGATTGTTTGACAGATCCGCTGGATCCGAACTTCTTCCCCGATGATTTTGATGGCGATGGTGTGTGTGACTTTGTTGACCCCGATGACGACGGTGATGGCTACGACGATATCTTCGATGTATTCCCAATGAATGCTTCTGAGTGGGCCGACAACGATCTTGACGGTGTTGGAGACAATGCTGACCTCGATGATGACAATGACGGCTATGATGATGAAACTGAAGCATCCTGTCTATCCGATCCATTTGATCTCACTAGTATACCTGTAGACCAGGACCTTGACGGCATTTGTGACCCAGAGGACATGGATCTAGACGGTGATGGATATGACAATGATGTTGACGCCTTCCCGCAGGACCCATTAGAGTGGGTTGACACTGATGGCGATGGCTTCGGAGACAATGAAGACACAGATGACGACAATGACATCGTCCTCGATGTTGATGATGCATTCCCTCTAGACTCCAGTGAGTGGGTTGACACTGATGGCGATGGCGTAGGAGACAACGCGGACCTGAATGATGATGGTGACGCTTGGACCGATGCCGAGGAAGACGTCTGTGGTTCAGATTCGCTAGATGCTGATTCAGTCCCTGACGACTATGATGGCGATGGTATTTGCGACAAGGTCGATACTGACGACGATGGTGACGGCTGGGCAGACATAGACGATGCGTTCCCATACGATGCCACTGAGTACACCGATTTCGACGGCGATGGTACTGGTGACTACACTGACACAGACGATGATAACGACGGCTGGTTGGACTCTGAGGAGCCAAACTGTGGCACTGACCCAATGGACACCTTCTCTGTTCCTGATGACAACGACCGCGATCATCAGTGTGACATTGTTGACCCAGATGACGACAACGATGGCACACTAGACATCGATGACGACTTCCCAATGAACCCGTCCGAGAGCAACGATCTCGATGGTGATGGCATGGGAGATAATGCCGACAACGACGATGATGGTGACGGATGGCTGGATGTTACAGAGGCTATCTGTGCTGCTGCAGGCGGCTATGGAGACCCAATGAACGCTAACGTCGTGCCTGTTGACAACGACCCAGGTGCAGACGCTACTGCTGGTCCAGATGGAGAGTGGGGTACAGATGATGACACAGGAACCGTTGGAGACGGTGTTTGTGACGCCCTAGACCCTGATTGGGATAACGACGGAGCTCCCAACCCTGCAGACGCAGACAACGTTGTGTGTGATGCAGATTTGTGCGAGGACTCCTTCCCACGCGATCCAAATGAGAAGCACGATGCTGATGGCGACGGTGCAGGCGACAAGGGTACACCACTAACCTTCATGGATGACTTCCAGGCCGAGCCAATGCCATTCGTGGCAGCATTCCTAGCTATTGTAGGACTTATCGTAATCGCACGCCGTGCAACCGGTGGCGAGGATGATGATGACTTCGATGAGGATGCCGATTACACCGAGGAATTCCTTGAAGACGAGGACCTCGATGAGGCCATCGACGAAGCCCTCGATGACGAAGACGAGGACTAATCCTCGAGACATAACCGGCCCGTTCGGGGCTCCTTGGGAGCCCTGACGGGGTCCGGACAACATTCTCCACAATTCCTGATTGCGCGCGCACGCGAGAGATTGCCTACCGTTGATAACGATTGAAACAGTCTTATCGGCCTCTCGAAGTGCCCGTTATGTCTACAATAAATACCAGGATATGGTGTCAAATACCCCCTATTTTGACCTCAATATTGTCCTAATTTGCTTGCTTTTATTTATAAGTAAAATACGAAATTTGACCACAAATAATGAAGAATTTTTCTCCCTATCAAAATACACCAACATTCGAGATCCAACTAATCCAGGCACAGCTCAATAACATCCTTTACAGAACAATTCAAAGACCTCCACGGCGAAATCAAAAACATGCTCTTAGTACATCGGTTTCAGGGTGGTACTTTATTGTCAATTATCGGCCCAAATCTTTACTTTGCAGCACCTAATCGCAGTTTTTGTTTAGATTCAACTTATATTATCGGCCCCCATTTAGGAGACCCACCCTATAGGGTGGGCTCCGAAATGTTCTAAATGATGGTAAGACCTCAGACGCAACATGGTTGCAGCCATGCTTAGAACAAATGAGAACGACAATGCCGCTATTGGGCTTAGAACGACTGACTTGAGGAACATCGCAATTGGCCTCGCCGCTGCGATTGCTTTGATCATGGTTTCTGGCCATTTTGCCGATAGCGGTAGCGCTAGCGGTAGCGCTCTGGAAGATACGGCAGAGAAGCGTTTTGCTAACCCTACCATCAGCATTACCACAATTGGCGGTGATGGCTACATCAACGAGGATGAAGCCGATACCAACGGATTCACCGTTACTGGAACTACTACCAACGCTGTCGATAATTGCGATGACGAAGCCGGCGATGACTGTATTATCACCGTCCAGGTAGGAGGCGTTTCTGCAACCAACGCTGTATCCTCTGACGGATCTTATACTGTGACTTTCGCTGCTAACGCCATTTCCGGAGTTAGCGATGGTACCGTCCAGATTCTTGCGGATGTTACAAATGACGACGGAGCTGCAACTCAAGCCGTCGCCTTCGCCACTTTAGACACTGCAGATCCTGTGGTCTCCGAGACCACTGCAGTCACTACTCCAACAAACGATCAGACTCCAGATGTTGTGATTACATCGGGTGAAGCTGGAGATCTTTCTTACGCAACTTGTACATTTGGAAGCGCTACCGCTTCTTCTATTGCGGCTTCGTCTGCAACAACCCTAACTTTAGATTCTGATAGTTCAGGCGGTAGCTTAGCAGCAGCAACGTATGCCAATTGTGCAATCAGAGTCACTGACGCCGCTGGCAACATTGGTTCTGTGACATTGACAACTTTCGTAGTCGACACTACTGCAGCCGCCGCAACTGAGACTACTGCAGTAACTACTCCAACAAACGATCAGACTCCAGATGTTGTCATCAACGTAGCTGAAGCTGGAACTATTGCTGTTGGCGGAACATCTGGGTGTGACAGCTCTGAGACCGCTGTAGCCTCGGGTGCTAACACAATCACCCTTGATGGCAATGGTGCAGGTGGTAACATGGCCGAAGGGACCTATACCTGTACTATCACTTTCACAGACAGTGCTGGCAACGCTGCCAGCGCACTAACACTCACTGCTTTCACCGTAGATGTGACAGTAGCCGCAGCCACAGAATCAACTGCAGTAACAACTCCTACTAAAGACCAAACTCCCGATGTGGTGATTAATGTCGCCGAAGCGGGAACAATAGCAATCGGCGGTACTGCAGGTTGTGACAGCTCTGAGACCGCTGTAGCCTCCGGATCGAACACAATCACCCTTGATAGCAATGGTGCTGGCGGCAACATGAACGACGGCGCTTACACCTGTACTGTGACCTTTACAGACAGTGCTGGCAACGCTGCCAGCGCACTAACTTTGACGGCTTTCACAATTGATGCCACTGCTAATGCTGCTACTGAAACCACTGCTGTTAGTACCCCTGGTAAAGACACCACACCAGATGTTGTCATCAATGTTGACGAGTCGGGTACCATTGCAGTAGGTGGTAGTTGTGGAACTTCCTCTAGCAGTTCTGTTTCCTCGGGTGACAACACTATTACATTGACCCAAGGCGACGGCTCATCTGTTCTGGCAGACGGAACTTACAATGACTGTACTGTTACCTTCACCGATGCTCTAGGAACTGCCGCTGCTGCCTTGACTCTGACTACATTCGTAGTCGATACCACAGTTGCAGCAGCTACCGAAACCACTGCAGTCTCTACTCCGAACAAGGATCAGACTCCAGATGTTGTCATCAACGTGGCTGAGGCTGGAACAATTGCTGTTGGCGGAACATCCGGATGTGACAGCTCTGAGACCGCTGTAGCCTCCGGTGCTAACACAATCACCCTTGATAGCAACGGTGCAGGTGGTAACATGGCCGAAGGGACCTATACCTGTACTATCACTTTCACAGACAGTGCTGGCAACGCTGCCAGCGCTCTGACTCTGACTGCCTTCACTATCGACGTGACTGTGGCAGCAGCTACCGAGACCACTGCAGTCACTACTCCAACTAATGATCAGACTCCAGATGTTGTCATCAACGTAGCTGAAGCCGGAACAATCGCAGTTGGCGGTACTGCAGGTTGTGACAGCTCTGAGACCGCTGTAGCCTCCGGTGCTAACACAATCACCCTTGATGCCAATGGTGCAGGTGGCAACATGGCCGCAGGAGCCTATACTTGTACTATCACTTTCACAGACAGTGCTGGCAACGCTGCAGCCGCTCTGACTCTGACTGCCTTCACTGTCGACGTGTCTGCTAATGCTGCTACTGAAACAACTGCTGTCACAACTCCAACCGCAGATACTACGCCAGATGTGGTCATCAGCGTTGCAGAAGCAGGTACGATTGCAGTTGGCGGAACATCTGGTTGCGGCCTAAGCTCAACCTCTGACATGAGTTCAGGTGCCAACACGGTAACACTCACAGCGTCAGGAGGAGATGCAGCATATACCTGCACAATCACCTTCACCGATGATGCTGGCAACGCTGCAGCTGCCCTAACTCTAACCGCATTCACCCTCGACACCACTGCTGCCGCAGCTACTGAGACC
>PBWO01000038.1 GCA_002727275.1 Methanobacteriota archaeon | reverse complement strand
TGCTGAGTCTCTCTTGGAGCCACCTCTGGGATTTCTCCGATGGGCTGCTCATGTAGTCATATGGATCCGTGCCTGCATCGATTTCTTCCTGATTAGTATACCAGTCCCCATCTATATCGTAATCAAATGAGTCGGCGATACCATCACCATCTGAGTCCCACTCAAAGAGGACATCATATTGGTCGTGTGAATCTAATGACAAGGGTGCGAATGCGCAGGCGGCGAAGCAAAGAACTACCCAGCCGACTAGTGATGCGTTGAGGGCCTTTTTTGTCCCCCAATTGTTGGCTAACTTGGTAAACCCTAGTGCGCTTGGCCAAGCAACGAATTGTATCGCTAGGATGGTTATCATCAGTTCAGTTGTTGTAACTCCCAGCACAGTGGATCCGAATACGCCCCCCATGGCAGTAACTGTGTTGATGCCGTCAATGAAGAAGAAGTACGCGAGCATGTAGATGAACAGTGTTCGGAACTTACTGACTTCCTTCAGAGTCTTGATGACCTCTGAATAAGCGCCGGTCCTGGAGAAAAGCATCTTGAGCCACATCTTGAGCCAGCTGTCGCTGAGTGTTTCTTCTGGGGATTTGTGTTCTAGAGGGGGTTCTGGAACATACTTGAAAGTTAGAAGGGCGAAGCCGTACCACCACACTCCCGCAGAGGCTAGACAGAGTCTGATGACGTAGTCTCCACCGACTCCGAGAACTAGAATGAAATGGATTAGGAGGAGGATTCCCCCGCCCAGATAACCGTAAGCGAATGCGCGATTGGAAATATCGTCCATCTCGTCGTCTGTACCCATATGCGGCAGCAGGGCATTGTAGAATACTCCCGCACCATTCAGGCCGATGTTTGCAAGCAGGAAGAAAACCATCAACCAAATCCATTCTGAACCGGAATATAGGAAATCGAATCCAATTAGAAAAGCAGAACCCGCTCCAAGATATGTCAGATACTTCAACCACGTCATTTTGATTGGTCTTCGATCGGCTATTACTCCGAATGCTGGAGCCAAGATTGCAACCAATAGGGTGGCTGCTGCTACGGCATAGGCCCAAACGGCATCTCCAGTCATGTCGATATTACCTATCGTCGTTGTAAGTCCGTTCGCCTCAAGAAACAGATATGCATACCAAGCAGGAAGGATGGCTACTGTTGTGCTCGTCTCAAATGCTGATTTTCCCCAATCATAGAATGCATACCCTTTGACTGCTTGCGGATCTGATGCGCGGTCCAATTCTACTGTCTCTGACATGGCTATACCTATGGTGCGGTGAGTGACCAAGGGTTTGAGCATTGGGGCGGTCGTAAACTAACTCGTCCGTGCATTCTTGGACTTGATACGCGTCGTAGTGCCATGGCATGGCAGCAACCGCCCGAGAATTCGCTCGCTGCTCTGGTGCACGGTATGCAAGTTTCAGACGGAGTCGAATTGGATCTCAGACTTTCTGCGGACGGTGAATTGGTGATATACCACGACACTCGGACTGCAGACGGTAGGTTTCCTGAATGCGAGGACGCCTTATCGATGCCGAATCATGTCTGCACCTTCGATCAAATTCTGGCTGAGCCTGATTTCACCGATCCTTGGTTGGAGGGTAGCAGGTTCGCATGCATCGAACTCAAGACTCCTCATCCGAGTAGTGGTAAGACTGGTTGGATGATGTCAGGGCAGGCAAGAACAGAGCACATGCGTAAGATGATTGAGTTGGTCGACGAAGCGCTGGAGCCTCTAGACGTAGGCGATTCAAGCACGGTAATCTACTCGTTTGAACCCAGATTACTCAAGGCGGCTGAGAGGGCAGGTAGCAAGTTGCGATTCGCTAGGTTGGTGCCTTACCTCAGGCCATGGGGAAATAGTTTCGTCAAGCGTATATTCGCTACTCCTTACTTCATTGCTCTGTCTTTGCCTAGACTGATGAGATTACAGAGAAATGTCGGAGCTCCGATGCTTCCCGCAGCACTTCACTATCTTGATGGGGCAAGGCGGCACATGACTATCGGCACAACTGTAGGAATTCAAGGAAGACAATTGACGAATCTGACTAGGAAAAGGAAAGGCTTTCCCGTTTACGTCTGGCCAGCCAAGCTTCGTGTAGAACGTGCCCTAATGGATGCCGGATTGACTGCAATTTCGGATGAGTTATCACCCGATGTAACGACTTTGCCTACCGGTGAGGCCAGATGGCTAAGGCCTGCTACACAGCCACTTAACCAGGAGCAACAGAATAAGTTGGATTCCGCAGTAACTGAACATCACGCCTCAGTGATTGCCGAGTTGCAGAGAGAAGTCACACCCTGGCCAGAGTTGTCTAATTCAGAGAAGACGGTCTTCCTAAAGAACTGGAGTAAGAAGTGGCTCTGGGAAAGGGATGTTGACAGTCTGATGTTAGAATCAACTGAATCAAGTATGCCTTGGGAGGTTTCCAGAATCATAGGGCATAGAGGGGCTGGTCGAACCTATGGGACTGGTTGATTAGTCTAGGCGCTGATGTGGCTGTTCCATTGGTATGTACTTAGGCCTGTAAATCGGAGTGCCTCTTCCATCTCTAGCACTCCTTTCATCAAGAATTTGGGCGCAGATGCCGGCAACTCTGGCCCAACCAAAGAATGTGGTGTAATAGTCGGGCTTACGGAATCCGACCGAATGTAGTAGACTTCCACTTGCAATATCCACATTCGGGTAGGGGTTACTGATTTTGGGAATCTCCTTGAGAATTGGAGGGACAATTTCCCTCAGGGCAGTCACTATCTTGTAATTCTCATCCTCTGGACAAATCTCTGAGCCGAGTTCAATAAGTAAACGGGCCCGAGGATCTTCGGCTCGGAGGACCCCGTGACCAAATCCGTAGATTGGTCTCCTAGCAGCCAACTCGGAGCGAACGAATTCCTCAATCTCCGTTGGGTCTGATGTTCCAATCCGCTGGACAAACTCTAGACACGCCTGATTGGCCCTCCCGTGGAGTGGCCCCGATAAGGCATTCATTGCGCTTGCAATCGATGCGTAGATTGAAGCGCGACCAGAAGCAACCGCTTTGCCTGAAAACGTCGATAGGTTGCCTCCCCCGTGGTCCATATGTAGGATAAAGAAGAACCTCAGAACGCGTTCCATCCTCTCTGCTTCCTCGCCCTCTATACCAAGCATGTGGACGAAGTTTTCTACTAGGCCCAATTCGGGCTTACGCGGCCTGAGGTCTCCAGGCTTGCCACCCCTGAGTAGGAAAAGTCTGGCCATCAATTCTGGCATACGGGCAATCAGATTCATCGAATCCGACCTAGAATCCCCGGTGGAGTCAGCCGCCCCTAGGGCCATGATGCCGATTGCGAGCCAGTCCATCGGATGACCGCTGCCAGGAGTCAGGGATTCAAGCACCCTGAGTGCTCCGGTTGGCATCTCCTCTGCACGGTGAGTGAGCTCTGCTCGAAATGCCGCTGACTCTTCTTCGGTCGGTAGCCTCTTGTTCAACAGCAGATAGATTACATCCTCCTCTTCCAGATTGGCCAAGTCTCCGACAGGGTAGCCAACATAATGCACTCCTTCGATTGGATCAACGAAAGAGGTTCTGCACGTACCCACGGGTATCCCGCGCAGACCGGAGTCTAGATGGGACTCAGTGATGGTGAATAGAGACTCGTCGTCACCCATGTAATCGCCTAGCGTTATACCTAGAGAGTAGTCAATGTTAACTCTTCGGACAGTAGATTTGTGAATAATGAGTCCGATAACTAGGTGCGATTGTAGTAAATTAAGCTAAATTACTCCCGGAATGGTGAAAACATGCGTGTTTGCAGTAGTGCTCGTGACCGATTGGCGAGATAGGTTGGACGAGTTGGATTCGGACCATCGTCATATGCTGGAGGGCGGGAGTCTTAGCCAACTGTTTCTTCGCTACCCTCTCTATGTCTCGCATCCAGTTTTCATCGGCTCATTCTATGGATTCCTAGTATGCCTAACTCTGCTATTGCCATACGCCTACTTCGGTAGTGTTGACAATATTCCAATGATGGATTCAATTAGAGATTGGGGCATTCAGACGCTGATTTTAATCACGCTGTGTTCTTTCCTAGGGGGCTCGTCATCAATCATAGCATCAATCTCAAAGCGTCCACCGATTCGACTGGAGAATCACAGAAGATTCCTCTTCCCCTTCCCATTCATCGGACTTGCAATCATCTCAGTCTCTATGATGAATGATATCTCGGATTACACTCTTTTCGCAGGTTGGGTGTGCTTCATTCTGCCTGGTCCGCTATACATCCACCTCTCCTATGCTCCGAGATGGAGGATTATCGACAGGTTGGATCGCGGCCTACAACCGTTTGAAGGAATGATCAAGACTATTGACAGTCCTGACCCAGAAGAAGTCTTAGTTACAGAGGATGATGAGTTGGAAGAAGTAGTCGATGAGAGTCAATCAGACTGATGCTTCAATTTCGTAGATTTTCTGTCTCAGCGAGTCTGGCATCGCTGTGCTCTTGCCTGCCCCGTAATCGAATACCACTCCCGATACCGTTCCGGTTGCGACCAATTCTCCACCTTTGGCCTCGCTAGAGATACGATACCCCATCTCAAAGGAGGAGTTTCCGATGCGTGTAACCGTCGTTTGCACGGTTACCGTATCTGGGAATCCTACGGGAGACAGGTAATCAGCCTGTAGGCCGGCTAGAATCGGTCCGATTTGTTCGGATTCATGTAAATCGTTGAATCCACAGGCGATGAAGTAGTGCATCCGTGCTGTCTCCATCCATGTCAGGAACTTGGTATGGTTGACATGGTTCAGGGCGTCTAGATCGCCCCATTGAACTGGAATCTCGCACTTGATTGGCCATCGCCCCAATTCAGACATCGCCCGGCCCTCCAGGTATATCTTTGGCCACCAACCAATATAGAATCAGTCCTGTTACTACTGCCATTACCCCCTTCCATGGGCCGAGTTCGTCCGCTGGTGGCAACAGATCTGCCTCTTGAGCCCAAGACAGGACTGCAAACATAATCCCAAAGGCCGAAGCAAGTAGCCAGAAGACTAGTAGCCTCTCACGTCTCTCTTGTTGCAAATCTATCCCTCAAATCAGCCCCAATTCCCGACCACATGAGTCGAACTTGACGAGTACCTCATCAATATCCTCTCGAGACAAGCCAGCAGACATCTGAGTCCTCACTCTCGCTTTGTCGCGAGAGACCATCGGGAATACAATTGCACCCACCATCACACCCTGTTCCCTCAGTGCAGAAGATAGGTCTTGGGCTAGTGAGCTCTCGCCGCACATCACAGGGATGATTGGGGTCTCGCTCACACCAGTATCAAAGCCGAGTGATTCTAGTTCATCGCGGAAATATTCAGTATTCTCCCACAGCCTCCTCACATGTTGAGGTTCAGTCATCAAAACCTCGACTGCGGCTTTCTGCGCTGCTGCTACTCCGGGGGGCTGGCTTCCTGAGAGCAGCCAAGAGCGGCTGTGATTGAGTGCATGCGTGCGTACATCCTCTGAACCGGCCACAATTCCTCCCTGAACTCCAAGTGCCTTAGAGTAAGATCCGATCTCAAAGGTGACTCTTCCTTGAAGTCCGAAGTGGGCGACTATTCCACGGCCGTTTCCTAGGACACCCTCGCCATGACAGTCATCAACGAACACCATAGCATCATGCTCCTCAGCAAGCTCTGTGATTCTATCAAGAGGTGCAATGTCGCCATCCATGCTGAACACTCCGTCAGTGATGATTAGTTTCCTCTCGCTGCCCTTATGTTGCTTGAGTGTGCTCTCTAGGGCATCCATGTCATTGTGCTCGTAGACAGCCCTAGATGCCTTGGTCAATCTGACTCCATCGATTATGGAGCCATGGTTCAACTTGTCGGAGATGATTACGTCCTCAGGGCCGCGCACTAGAGTTGGGATAAGGCCCACGTTTGCTGTATATCCTGCCGAATAGATTAGGGCGGCGTCGACTTCCTTGAACTGGGCGCAGAGGCGTTCAGCTTCGAGATGCAAATCCAAGGTACCAGCAATCGCCCTTACAGAGCCTGAGCCGGCTCCGTACTTGCGAGTGGCTTCAATCGAGGCTTCGACGACTTTGGGGTGCGTTGCCAGATTGAGATAATTATTGGCAGAGAGCATTATCATCTCTTGACCGTCTACCATGCAACGCGGCTCGCTCGCCGACTGCAAAGCAGGAGGGTCCCAGTCGAGACCTTGTGAGCGTAACTCCTCGTAGCGCTCGCGCATCCACGATAGGTCGGCTGCCATGCCACGCAGAGTTAGTTCAGGTTCATTGCTCCATCGGAGAATGGCCCTCTTCTGTTGCGTGTGATTCATCCGCGATGCCCTCTACCGAGAAGCATGGCCGTCACCCTCACCGTACTGGGAATTGCCCAAGACGGAGGTGTCCCGCACGCGGGCTGTGCGTGCTTGCATTGCATGGATGCTCACCACGACCCCACGCTGCGTAGACATCCCGTCGCATGCGGAGTTATGGGTTCCGATGGTAGTATGCACCTTATTGAGGCCAGTAGAGCTCTTCCTGATCAGATGAGACTGTGGGCCGCGTCTTTGGACAGAGATGGAGTCGTAAGGCCAGATAGTGTGAGTCTGACTCATGTGCATATCGGACATGTGGATGGACTCGGGCAGTTCGGCAAGGAGATTATGGGGGCGAAGAGTTTGCCATTGTTTGCTAGCAGTTCAGTCGTCTTTGAGATGGAAAAGCGAGAGATGATGGCCCCATTCACTACTTCCAAGGTTAGTGCAATGAAAGGGTTCGAACCGTCCGAAGGTTGTGGTTTTGAGTTGGTTTTCATCCCTGTCCCTCATCGTGATGAGTTCGCAGATACTCACGCTATCTTGATCAGAGGTCCTGACAAGTCAGTTCTTTTCCTACCTGACCATGACAAGTGGAGTGGTACGCTCGCCCAGCATGGTGCTGAGACGATTCGTGAGTGGATTTGCTCGCTCGAAGCAGATATTGCCCTTATTGACGGTTCATTCTGGAACTCTGGTGAGCTTCCCGGGAGAGACATGAGTCAGATTCCACATCCTACCGTATCGGAGAGTCTGATGATGCTGGGCCAGAGGCGTGAAGGAGATCCAGAGATTTACTTCATCCACCTGAACCACTCAAATCCACTTCTCAAACAGGGACGTGAGTACGATGAGTTGGTCGGAATGGGATGGGGGGTCTGCTGGCAGGGCCAGCACTTTTCACTTTGATTTCGTATCAGGAACATTATGAGCGGCCGCCATAGGGGAGATAATATGCATTTGATAGGAGTCGTGTCGAGTGGCCTCGGGCGGGCTCATGTCTTCATGGCTCAGCCCCATTACCAGGACCAGTTCAAGTCGGTACTAGGTACGGGCGCCTGGCCTGGAACTCTGAACATCGAGTTATTTGGCGACAATCTTTCTGAATACAGGAGTCTTAGGGCACTGGCTGGCCTTGAAGAAGGGGCGAAGGCCGAGCGTGTCACCGCACTCCGGGTGCACGGCTTCGAGCGTTCGGGCAGGTCGTTCGGAGGAGCCACTGCCTTCCGGGCAGAGATAAGCCGCGGTGGCGATGAGTGGATTGGTTGCGCCATACTGATTCCGGACTTGACTCGACATACTGAGATCGCTGAAGTCATATCTCCCTCATTCCTTCGTGAAGCGTTGCCATGTGAGGATGGAGATGAGGTCTTCATCAGGCTTGTCTGAGTAGCCTAATCCACTCCCTCTCTAGTAGTGTCGACATCTCCAAGCGGGCGAGTGACATCCATCTGGTGTGGTGTCTGACATCCTCTGGAGGTGCGGTGAACCACCCCGTATCGGGCAGAGTAGAATCAATTAGGTCAGAAGTATGGAGATTTTCAATCGACCACAGCATCAGTCCTTCAGAAGGAGAACGCCCGAGATCGATAGAGACATCGGGGCATTTGAGAGCCGATTCGATATCCTCAATAGTATTCCTTCCCGAAGCCACACCCGAGATTGCGCTGGCCATTCTACGGACCTGATTCCACAGGAATGCTCTTGACTTTACTGAGATACCAATAATACGACCCTCTTCAGTTACCCACGGAGTACATTCATCAACAGTCCTGATTGGATTCTTTCCCTCATCGAGGCGGCACAGATTCGTGAAATCATGCTGGCCTTGCAAGGATGAACACGCCTCTGCGAATGCATCCTCATCTAACTCCCTAGGCCAATCATGAATTATATCGGTACGATACAGGTAGTGACGAGAAATTGAGTGCCTGATTCTAATGTCCTCAGGTATTTCCTTGGCGCCCCAAGCAATCATTCCTATCGGCAGGTTATCATTCAGAGCTCTCAGAAGATTGGTTCTCTGGATTGGTCCGGCTACTTCACTTGGCAGGTCGATTCTAGCCAGATTCATCCTCACGCTTACTCCAGCATCTGTACGACTAGACATCTCAAGGCAGTTAGGCGTCCACCATCCGAGCCTCTCTAGAGCTCTGACCAGAGAACCTTCTACAGTCCTGATGCCGGGTTGAGTCTGAGAACCATGGAATGAGTCTCCGTGGTAGCCTAAGGCGACCATGACACGGTCGCTTTCCAAACACCTACCTCCACTAGTCCTCTGCGAGGTACTCTGTGGCTTCTTCTGCAGAAGGGAAACCAAGGCCCAGAATAGCAAATTCAATGGCCACTGGAATATATTGTCTTGCGAATGGATGGCTTCTATCGAAACCCGTTTTCAAGTCAACAGCATCGATGAGTACGCGGGCGGCCTCGTGCAAGTGGAATGAGACATCGACCTCATCATTTGAGGCACCGAGGTCACGCAGTTTCTGAAACTCTCGCACCGCCATAGGGATACGGTCGAACTCCAAGAGTGCGTTTGCATGAGCTGCAAGGTACTCTGCGTTGTCAGAATCCAGTGATGATGCCTTGCGGAAGTATGCGGCAACCTGGCCCTCGTTGATCCGATCGTTTCCATTATCGTCCATATTGCCGTTCTGCTGAATTTCAAACAGTGCCGACTCTGCCCAGCCGTGATAGCCGGCTGGGTCGTCCGGGTTGGCCTCAACGTGAGACTCGAAGAGTCCCATGGCCCCCATGAAATCGCCTTGCATAATGTGCTGTGCCGCTCTAGTCATCAAGTCTTCGTCGCTCATCTCATCGCCTCGGTCCCAACTTGGCAGGCCAGAGGTTAAGAACGGTGCGGCGACGCTAATGTAGAATGCCCCACGTGTGCTCAGCGTTTCCAACCATCCACTCGTAGTCTTCTCCCGTCCTGAGCCCCTGCTCGTCTAAGATTGCTATCTTGAGCACTTCCAAAGGATACTCATTGTAGGTTAGATGGCTGACCATACCAGCCCGTGTGGGCTGATCGAAGGTCCAACGCGCCCTGCTCACGGCCCTGACTATAATTGAAATCTGAGTCCTCCCATTCCAGATCCTAACTTTGAACTTGGGTAGTAGATTGCCATCATTGTCCAGTAGTGGTTCTTCTTCGTCTGGCTCCATAACTTCGACTTCACAGCGTTTGAAGTTCTCAGTTCTCCCTCTTCTGGCATCATGGAAGATTCCTGTTCCGATGGCCGGAGTGCGGAAGAAGTCTCGGCGCCGCCATGGCTTGTCATCCATCGAAGTCATGCCAGGCGTAATGTGTGGCCTGAACCAATCAATGTAGGAGCCGTCATCGAAGTGAAGCATGCCCCAGAACCACGGGAAGGATGGAGCTTGTACGGAAACCTTCTGGAAGTAGGCTGAGCCTTCGAACTCCTCTCCGTCGACCTTCAGTTTCAGTTTGGAACCCTGTAGCCTTAGGATGTCATATCCCATGTCGAAACCGTATACGTTATTCCTGTAGGTCAGAGTGCTGGGTGGGCCCCACCAAGGAGTCAGTTCAGCCTCAAATGAAGTAGGTGCGCCCTCGGAGCGTGCCTCCTCATCGCTAGTCAAGCAGAGCCAAAACCCCTTGTTCCCCGGCCTCATTCCCAAAGAGAAGTCCTCGTCTAGAATCGGTACGATGGCCCCCGTCCCCTCTCCCGAACCATCAGCTGGCCAGAGAGGGTGTTTGTCATTGACTAGGGCCATCCTGCATTCTTTGATTACCAGGGGTTCGAACATCTTCTTACCATCGTACCACCAAGCGCAGACCATTCCAGGAATTACATGCCCTCCGTGCTCGTCTATAGACATCCTAGAGCCAGGCTTCCACCAATGTCCATTGACCCTAATTGCTGGTGTTTCCTTGGTCGACCAAAGAATCATCAATTGTCGGGAGCGTTTTGGGTTATCTGGATCTGGTACGAACATTATCACCCAGTACCACCACCAAGACAGTCTTGGGATCGGGGGCATAACATCGAGCCTCCACAACAGAGACAAGTCTCCGACGAACTTCTCCATCTTCTCCATTCAGAGACCTCACATAATTTCTCGATTCTTGAAACTGGACTGTCCGATGGCCATCATAAGAAGTGTGACCATGATGAGGACAGCGCAACTGACCAGTAATGCGACGACCGGGCTTTGGGTATCGAGAGTGTGTACTGGCGGTTGCCAAAAGAACAGTAGTCCCGAATCAATTCCGAAGGCATCAGCAATTTGAGCATATTGTAGAGTGTCCGGCCAAGCTATCAGGACGACTGCATCAATCAATTGCAAAGCCCAATGACTGATTGAAAGCATAGGTACTGTCGAAGAAGGTAGTGTCATAGTAAACAGGCCCATGATGAATTCCCATATTCCAAGAATGATACAGAAGTATACACCATACTTAGGGGCAATGAGTCCCATCGTATTGTATAGGGCCCCGTATGCAGCCAATACCAGTATGGTGGCTAAACCGACCCCCAGCCAAACCGGGTAGTCGGAAAGCCTGACTATGCTGTCTCCTGGTGCAATTAGAGAAGTAACAAACGCCATAATCAGCACAAGTACGAGAATATAGGTGCCAGCTAGCAAGAGGTAGCCAAGCAGCCGGTATAGTATGAACTCGGCCCTGTGGATTGGTTTGGATAGCAGGTAGTGCAGAGTTCCATTCTCGGTCTCATCCCTTATGAGGCCCAATGCTAGGAAGAGTGGGATGAATATGCCAAGCATCATCACGAAGGCCATTTTCCCTGTTCCGATGATAAATGTCCTGTGGACCATCTCTCCCTCGAAATCGCTCTCTGCTGGGTCCTCATTGACATTGTAATCAGCTCTGATTTCGACAATCTCATCGCCATCAGCATCGAGAATCCAGATGACATCGCACGGTATTCCATTGTTATTGTCGTCATTGCCCCTTCCATCATTCAAGGCAAGGCAATCGCCATCGTCATCTACCTCGACTCCAATGTTACTAACATCAATTCCATCCCAGTCAATCCCATCCTCATCGATATACATTGAAGCAGGTTCTGGCTCGACATAGTTCTCCAAGGTGAAATAGCCCCACTCCATGTAATAGTTATCTGGGACATTTACAGTTCCTGATGCCTTGAACCTTCCATTGACGAAATGAGAGCCGTCGTCGAAAATACAAGCAGAACCCCATTCAATCCACCAGTCATCCATTGCATTGCCCTCAGGACAAGATTCTACATCGCCCCAGTCCACAACACCTGACCATCTATTTCCGGTGTAATCAACATCTATCCACTCCGCTTCGAGAGATCCGCTACCATCCCAAGTATGATTCCCAGAGTGGATTCTATTGTCATCATTCCACTGAATCTGGCCAGAACGGACATAGTACCCAGAACCGGGATATTCCTCTCCATCCCAGTCACTAGTTCCGTACTTTTCTTCTTGACCCCTTGGATATCCATCGTTGTCCCAATCTTCCGAGTCTCCGTCATTATCAATGGGATCGAACTCATCTCTGATTCCATCTATGTAAAATGCCAGAAGTAGGGCCATCACAAGAACGCCTACGGAAAGTACGACCCATGTCGAAACTCGATGTCTTAGTTGCCTGATAGTAAGTTCAGTGATGGCCCCGGCTTTACGGTCCATTCTAGTCCAAACGGACTGGGCCAGTGATTTGCCCTTCTCATCCATCAAGACGCACCTCCAATAAGATATCCGAGCAATGCTTCTAGATTGTCGTCAGGGTTGTCAATAGCCTCAACGGGTACTCCAGAATCGGAGATAACTCGTGGCAGAATGTTGTGTGCTGCAGACAGATTATTTGTCTGGATTTCTAACTGTCCCTCATTGGGGAAGCGAACACCATATACAGGATCCTCGGCGATGAATTTGCGAGCAAGTTCTCGTGGCTCTTTACAGGTCAGCAGGATGCGATGAGGATGCTTGTCAAGTAGCCCCCTGATGGCATGTAAGTTACCAAGCGCGAGCAGTCTACCTTCATTCAGAATTACAATCTGCTCGGTGATTCTTTCTATCTCTTCAAGGATGTGGCTCGAAACAAGAACGGTCTTCCCTTGCGAGCCTAGCTCTCTTATTACACTCATAATGCTAGTACGGGCAATTGGATCACAGCCGTGCAGAGGCTCGTCGAGAATTATCAGGTCCGGGTCATGGACCAGCGCGTGGGCTATCTTGACTCGTTGCCTCATTCCTTTGCTGTACTTTCCTATCTCCTTGTTCCGGACATCTGAGAGGCCTACGAAGTCGAGTACGTGCTCTGCCCTATCTATGGCCTCCTCACGAGTCATTCCATGCAATCTGGCAAGAGTGGAGACGAAGTCCAGGGCCGTCATCCAATCATACATTTTCTCCGACTCACTAACATAGCCAATTCTTCGGTAAGGAGCTGGGTTGACCCAAGGATCTTCTCCAAACAATCTGACACTTCCTTGGCTCGGCTTCAGCCTACCCATTAGGAGCTTGAATAGGGTCGATTTACCCGCTCCGTTGGGACCCAGAACTCCAGTTACTCCTCCATCAATTGCCAGAGAGACGTCGTTGAGTCCAATGACTTCTCCGTACCACTTTGAGACTTGGTCGACTACTACTGCAGGTGTCTTCTTACTCATTCCCGGGTCACCTCCAGAGAGCCTACACGGAAGGTTAGGAGTGCTACCGATGCTGCATTGTATAGCAGCATCGAAACTATCGAGAAGGAGAGTGGGTGGTCATAATTCGGTTCTATGCCAAGTAGCCATTGGCCGATATGAGCAAGTGAGTCATAGGGGCTGAGAACATACAATATCGAAGTGTCAAACTGTGAGTCGACTAGTAGAGCGAGTAGTTTGGTACCATAGATGATACCCAGGAAGGCAATGGCTGCGAAGAATCTGCTCTGACTGATGCTGGATAATGCCAAGCCAATTGAGGTGTATGTGATTACAACGAGAATTCCCGCGATCAGACCTCCGAGGAACATAGGTAGCGTGTCAACCAGATATGCCCACCCCTCTCCGTTGAAGACGATGGCCGAAGTATAGTAAACGAAGTAGGAAAGGACAATAACAAAGCCCAGAACTACTGCCACACTGATGTACTTCATCACAGTATAGTCAGTCCTCGTGATGGGTCTTGAGAAGTATATGGCACTTGTACCGAACTTCCTGTCGTCAGAAATCATCCCTCCGACTACCAGAGCCGTAAGCATAGGCCAGCAACACAAGTTCCGAGGGAAGTATCCGAGTACCTGACCCCACAGATTGTATCGATTAATGCCCCACAACCTCGAGAATGTGTCATTGATGAATCCATCACTTGACAGCGAAGCGAGGAATAACATCAGTACAGGCAGAAGCGAGTACAGCAAAATGACGAATATGGAAAGTCTGACCATAGGGTGATAGTGTCTGTGACCCGTGCCTTTGAACAGGCCGTAGACATGATGCCTGAAAATTGCGTAGTTCCGAACCCATCTGGGCCCCAGATCTCCGTTCCATGGCCGGTAGGTCTGCTCATACAGGGTGCCGATATGGGCTTCTGACTTGGCCACTATCGCCTTGGCGTCCTCGTCGCCATCTCCGGCGCCATATGCGACCTCCATCCGAGTCTTGGTGCCTTCGAAATCCAAGTCTTCCTCAGCCAGTTTCGTCACCTCCCGTGTGAGCCTTGGTCATCAGATCAGAGGTCCTCTTTACTTCTGCTCCGAGCTTGTCCATGATGAGCAAGAATATGTCTTCCAAATCGGGATCATATTCCTGCATCTGACGTACTTGTACTCCGGCAGCGGCAGCAGCATTGATGATTTCAGAAGTAGTCGCATCATCCACCCTGATGACCCTCAGGACTCTTCCCATTCGGCGAACTACCAAGCCTCTCGATTCGAGTTCGTCCTGCATTCGACTGGCCCCGCCCCAGACTGAAATCTCAATCTCCCTCTCGACCTGACTTGCGAGGTCGTCTATCCTGCGCTGCACCACAATCTTGCCCTGATGAATCATCACGATTCTGTCGCATACCTCTTGGACGTCGTCCATAACATGGCTGCTCATCAGAACTGTCCGGTTTCCTTCTGTTACAGTTTTCTTAAGAGTCTGTAGCATGAACTCTCTAGCTCTCTGGTCGAGACCATTAGTGGGCTCATCACAAATCAGGACATCTGGGTCATGAACCAGTGCACAAGCCAGCTTGGCAGCCTGCTTCATCCCAGTACTGTAGGTCTCTATTTTCCTGTATCTCTGATCCTTCAGCCCCACATACTGCAAGACCTCGTGGGCCCTTCTAGTCGCATGAGCCGGATTCATTCCCAGCAGCTCACCCGAGTATCTGACTTGATCTACTCCTGACAAGCCAGGGTCCAAAGCATCGTATTCTGGCATATATCCAATCCTAGAGCGAATCTTGTCGCCCTCGGTTCTGATGTCGTAACCTAGGACGGTGCCCTCTCCGGAAGTGGTAGTAATCAGCCCCAAAATGCACTTGAACAGAGTCGATTTGCCAGCACCATTCGGACCTAAAATTCCGATTGCCCCGGGAGAAATTTCCAGATTGATGTCATCGAGGGCTAAATGGGGGCCGTACATCTTGCGAAGATTACGGGATGTGATGACTGGTTCCGGTCCGCTAGCAGGGTCCATGGTCCACCTCGACTCCTATGGAGTCGAATCTTGCTCAGCGATTCGTCACTTGAACTAATCCCCGTCCGGGGTGCGCTCAGTCGTCCCTGAGGGCCCCTTCACGAACCCTTACAGCCACTCCTTTCGACAATTGCGACATCTCCCTATGAGTTGTCACGGCAGTACCATGAGCGACCAAATTTCCTTCATCGTCCACTACTAGACATGGCTGTCCGGGAATCAAGTGAGGGTCGGCTCCGAGGATGTATCCGTGCATCACATTGCGTCCCTTTCCAACGAAGGGGGTGGCATCCTCGAGAAGTCTCACCCTAGGAATTCCCGGATGATCGCTGAGTGAGTCTGAAATTGGCTCATCGAATAATGCGGGAGGATTGGGCTTTGAGTTGAGTGTGGATGCACCTTCGAGAGTGAGGCTGATGCCTCCATCAGTCAGCCTAGGAGAGAGCATGTGCTGTTTCTTGTTGAAGACATTAACAACTCGATCAGTATTGGAGCGGCGTACTTCCATTTCACCTGTCAGTTTGCATGCCTCAAGAGGAGGCACGGCGCAGAGTACCGACAACTTATCTACAATCGAGCAGCGGTCTAGCCAATCTCTGACTTCCGAAGAATTCTCATCATCGGGGATTTCTGAGGGTGCTACTCTAACCAGTGGAATGTTGCTTAGACCGAGTTCTTCAAGCCCTTCTGATATCTCCTCATCGTCATAGATTTCCCTCCAAGTCTCATCCGAACATTCCAGATGGCACCAAGGAGAGACATCCTCCATACTGAACGGAATTGGCCCGAGTGGAGTTGAGATCATCACCACGCTTCGGGGATTCTCAAGCAGCGCTTTGACTGCTGCACCAAGCGCGGTGATGCGCCAAGGAGGTGGTGATGAGTCGATTATTACAACTCTATCCGGAGCTCCATCAATGCCATTCCACCAAGATCCGGGCACCCTCCATCGCATAGAAAGAAGAGCATGTAGATGCAAAATGTGTGGGCGTGAGCCCGTGTCCTCGCTGAGGTCTTCTCTGCCCATCCTCACCGGATTGGCAGATGCGAGCATCTGCAAAGCGGTCTCACCGGATGGATCATCAGGAATCTCTTCCAATTGATCTAACACCCAAAGGAATGCTTCTCGCAACTGTGGGTTAGCGTGGCTACGCCTTTCTGCAAGTTGCCAGATTCTTCCTTCTCTGACTGCCTCGCGACACCTTGCGAGTTCGGTCTGCGTGACTTCGAGATTGTGATGTGCAAGGAGGACTGAGCGTTCATCCTTGTCCAACGCCCTGACTTCTTCAGGAGTTCTGCCGAATAGGGCTGCGGAAGATACTGGCCACTCATTCAGCCCCTCTAGTTTGATAGTCCCCTCGGGAGAGAGTAGTCGATCATCTCGAGCGAAGAGTGCGTAAGCCGCACTATCGAACAGGTCGGCACCTAGCGCTATCGCCATTGGGAAAAGCATCGGATGGCCGCATCCGAACATGTGAATTGGCCTGTCTGAAGGTACCGTTGATCTAGCAGCCATAAGAGCCTCGAACAACTCCCTGTACCTCTGCTTCTCCATCAATGGGACAATGCCACCTAGAGGGTGTACACAGAATCCTCTATGCTCACCTTCTACCGAGCCCATCAAACTCGCAGCTTCGGCCCTCAAATCCTGATGAGTTCCTCCCTGAATCGGGCCATTGAGAAGCATATCTTCTCCTGCAGCTTTCAGGGATTCAGGAGCCCTATTGGCGGTCTCGCGAACGCAGTCCTCCAACTCTTGACGGCTCATGTCTGGGCGCCCAAATACATCGAGCATGGTTCCGATATCGACGCCAATGTCCCTTTGGAAATCGACTATCTCACCGACTCCCACCTCGACATCACCGTAGACGTACGATTGGAATGTACCTGAATCAGTCATCACTACTCCGGGATAGTCGAGCAGAGAGTGAATTCCATCAGTGAGGGCTTCGTCCTTCAAATCGTCATGCTTCCAGATGACGTATGAATTCGTAATCAGAGCATCCACACCGTACCTTTCCCACATCTCCCTAGGCTCAATCGTCCTCAGATTCGGATTTATCACTGGCAGCAGAACTGGAGTCTGTAGAGAGCCGTGCAGAGTGTGGAGTCTTCCAATTCTGGCAGCTCCATCTCTGATAACTACCTCGAACAGTCCGAGATCCTGTTCGCGGCAGGGCTCGGGGTCTGCTCGCACAGGCATGTATAGGCTGCGAAGAGTCGGAGTCATCAATGCTGTCATGCGCGGTTGAGGACTCTGAGAGTAGTGACTCCGTCCACGAGACTAATCTCTACCTCGTCACCCGAGTTGACTTCCATTGTAGGGTCATCACCGAAGCCGTGGGCATATGGTACACCCAGAAGAGAAGCTGCGGGGAGCGTCAATGGGCACACATCGCGGTTGACTATCGCCTTGGGCCCCATTCCGGTGTACAGCAACCCCATCAGCACGAACGGTGCGACTGTTGAGCCCGAACCTTTCGGATAAATCAGAACTGTATCACAGATCGGCTCCCCGTCTAGCGGATGACCTGGTTCTTCGATGACTCCTGTATCACGATTTACGTACCCAAGGTACGTGATTGGGACATCAGTCACCATGGCCTTGCCGGTAACACTCCATTTCGACTGACTAGGGATGCCTGAGCCAGTTGCCTCAAACTCTCCCCGCATGTGCTTCTTCGATGTTGGGATCGACTTTGCTCCAGCCTTGTGCAGTTCCGGGCGCTCGCCCTCTGCTAAAGTCGGGTCAAAAGCATGAGCAACACAATCCTGGATACTAGCAACGCTAGTCGGCATCCTGTTGAGTCCACTTGTTAGGTAGTGCTCTGCCTTCAGAGAATTAGTCAGGAGGTGGTTGTAGCGAGCGCGGTTGTAGGGGGTGACTTCTGGGCAGGTGTCACGTAAGACCAATGCACCAGCCTCCTCCAGAACATCTAGCGTGCCGTCAACAGAAATCAGGTCGTGATTGTGGGCGCTCATGAATACCCAGAGTCTCTGGTCGGGGATGAATTCGCCTAGCTCCATCCTAGCTCTAGCGGAAGCGGCGACTGCTCGGGCCTCTCCGACGCTTGCCTGCGGGCATCCGATAACGACCAAGTCAACCTGTCCGCTTGGAGCCAGTTCACGATAGCGCTCGGCCAGATCCTCCTCAGTGAATGTCAGTTCTCCTTGAAACTCATCCACGCCGGGGGCTTCAGCAGTATGTCCGTCGGCCCACAGCATGGGGGAGCCGTAGTTGGCCGCCGCAGCGGTGAGTGCCTTGCGCATCTCGAAACTGGCCCAATCAGGGAGTCCGGTGATTCGCGGCATTGGACCCCATGGTAGATTCCATTCCGATCTAATCTGCTTGCCTATCCAGTCTCCTAGGATACTCCAGTCAGTTGGGTCGGACATAGCGCACTCGACATTCACAAGGATGTTCGGGACTCTGTTTTCAGCGAGATGCAGTCCCCATTTCGGGGCCCATCCAGTTAGAGCTGTTGCTAATGCAGATAAGCCGGACTCTCTATTTGTGATTAGGGACGTGTAGGAGTTGGAGAAACAGACTGCGTTGGACTCGGCCCAAGAACCGATGCCCTCATCATCCTCGATGCCTCTATCGTAAGGCGTGCACGAGAGTATTGCTTCTATCCCCAGCTCGGAGTATGCATGCACTATCTCGAACTGCTGTTCGAGGAAGTCAGGGTAATCAATGCCCATCTCATCCATCTTCTGATGGTCACATCCAGCCGAATTCAGAGTGGTTGGGATGGCAACCTTTCCATCAGGATCATCGGATAAATCCGCCAAGAAGCGACTGAGTCCGTGCCCACCTGTAATTACACTCACTCCTGAGACGTGGGCATTCTCGACTTCGATAAACTCAGTAGCACCTGCTGTGGAAGCCAAATCGACAACTAGTCGGGCTGCCTTCTGCTTAGTCGGACCCATCGAGCCCGTGAGCATCGACTCGAGTTGCGAAGGTATTTCCACGACTGTGGGCCATAGCGCCGCTCCTTCAATGCGACGCAGGCTCGACTGATGCCGGAGGCATTAGCAGCACCCTGCCTCACGGGCGGGGGCTGAGATGAAAGAGACCCTGTCAACATCATTCGTATTCTTGAGTCTCTCAACGATTTCCTTGACAGGACCTGCCTCGCCCCTGATTTGCATAGTGTCGACGCAGGTATGGCTCTCAGTCAAGCAGTTGTGATTGTATGAAGATACATCAATTGAATGAGAGTGCCTGATGTCGAGAATTTTACTCTCCACGCCGTGCTGATAGAATATCACCAGCACTCCCTCGGTGACTGAGTCTGAATCCATTGTACTCAGGTCGCCACCGCGATTGGCATCAGCGAAGTGTAGGCTGGCGTCCCTGAGGAACATGCTTCTGTTCTTGTAGCCTGAATCCACTATCATTGAGTCTAGTCTGCGAGCGAACTCCTTGTCGCCACTGAATGAAATTATTCTGCTCATGGCAGCCCCATTCGGTCCAAATTAATAATATTTTTTAAATATGTATTATCATTCGGCGGCGATATGTCGGCAACAAGCGCCCCAATCGAACTAGCAGCACTAACTCTGGTATTAGCCCTCGTTGGAGGTCTCATACCTCTATTCAGCAAGATCAAGGATAATCCTGAAACACTGAGGAGAATTACTGGAATCTCATCAGGGATTCTACTGGCCTCAGCCCTTCTGGTTGTGGTCCCAGAGGGATTCGAGCTGGCCACAGGAGGCCATGATGAACACGGCCATGATGAACATGGCGATGATGATGCTCTGGCTGGCTCTGTCGCTCTAGTGATTCTGGAGTTAGAGCATGGCGATATCGATGCATCAGAGGCCATCGAGGAGATTGAGGGTCTGCTGGGAGGTCATGATGAGGATGAGCATGACGACCACGACGAGGATGATGAATCGCATGATGAGGAAATGGATGAGTCTCTATCGGAGAACATAGAGCATGTCATAGAAGAAGTCGAATCAGGGGAAATAAATGCCACTGCAGGCATTGAGGAGATTGAGGAGTTAATCACATCCCACGCGCATGAAGAGGAGGCTCACGCAGATGAAGAAGAGGAAGGGCTTGAGAATCTCATTATCGGAGCTGCTATCCTAGCCGGATTCATCATGATGCTGATTTTAGAAGGCTCTGGGATGGGCCATGCAGTCCACGAGGAGCATCATGACCACCATGATGAGCATGGGCACGAGCATGTTCACCATAGAGCAGCACCATGGCTGCTCGTCCTCGGACTTTCCCTCCATTCTGCAGCAGATGGGTTAGCAATCGGTTCTGCGGCGGCGGGATCATCGCAGGCAGTCACAGCATTGGTCGCGATGGCTGTCCTGATTCACAAGGTGCTGGCTGCATTCAGCCTAGGTGTATTCTCTATGCACGAGAGAGAAAGCAGGGGCGACTCCATCAAGGATGTGGCTTTGTTCGCACTGGCCACGCCTGTGATGATTATGGTCTCCTTCTACGCACTAGAAGGCATGGATGAACACTTCATTGCATTGGCGATGCTGTTCGCTGCAGGTACCTTCCTGTATGTCGCTACCGTGGACACCCTGCCCGATATCCACAACCCCGAGACTGGTCGCGAGGCCCTCAAGAATGTGGCAATAGGGGTGCTCCTAATGGTACTGGTGTTGTACGGGGCTGATGCTGGTGGGCTCATCGAGCACGGCCATTAGTTAACAGACAGCATCTTATGAGCGAAATCTTTCCTTGATAGCGAGAGGCATGAGTGCTAGTCGGGAAGATTACCGTTTGACTACCGTAGTTGTGGTCGGCGTACTGCTGATTGTAAGTTTGGTAACAAGCGCCATCGATTTCAATTCTGTTGAGGTCAACGGGCTTCCCGCAGTTGTGTGGTGTGCAATAATTGCATTTGCAGTCCAATGGTTGGCTTGGATTCCTGCCTCCATCAGACAGACTGAGCGTTTCTACGATCTCACTGGTGGACTGACTTTTCTCGCAGTCGTTGCGTTTAGCCTGTGGGCCGGATCGTTATCTGAGGATCCTAGTACGAGAGAATGGCTCATCAGCGCGCTTGTGGCAATCTGGGCCATTCGTCTCTCCAGTTTCCTGTTTCTTCGTATCCATGAGGCAGGGAAGGACGGGCGATTCGACCAACTGAAGACCTCCCCAGTCAGATTTCTAGTGCCGTGGACTCTGCAGGCCCTCTGGGTATTCCTAACACTGAATGTTGTTGTTGTAATCAACAGTCAATCCGGGCCTGCTCCTGCATTGGGAATCTGGGATGGAGTTGCTTTGTTATTCTGGACAATAGGATTTGGAATAGAGGTTGTTGCAGACTCACAGAAGACTGCATTCAATGCCAAACCTGAAAACGAAGATAGGTGGATTGACGAGGGGCTCTGGTCTATCTCGCGACACCCCAACTATCTGGGAGAGATTCTGCTATGGACAGGAATCGCCATCTTCGGAGTCGCTTGCTTTGATGGTCTTGAGATGGTCGCCTGGATATCGCCTATCTTCGTATATCTTCTCTTGACTAAGGTGAGTGGTGTACCAATATTGGATCGTCGTGCTTTGGAGAACTGGGGAGAAGATCCAGACTACCAAAGATACAGGGAGAATACGCCAGTACTGTTCCCTCGACTAGGGACTCAGCGTCAGTAGTTCAGGCTAGGGCTTCGGTGAAGAACCCAACAATACTCTCTTCATACTGCTGTGACTCTCCCCAAATAGCGTCAACATGACCTCTGTCATCGACATACCAGGTCTCGACATTACCCCCATTGTCTAACATCCTCTGCTCAAATCTCTCTGAGTGCAAGATAGAGACTCTTGGATCATCCTTGGCATGCGTTAGGAAGACTGGTCTGTCTCCTGCATTGTCTGCAGCATCCATAGCTGATTTCTCATCCAAATCA
>PBWO01000048.1 GCA_002727275.1 Methanobacteriota archaeon | reverse complement strand
TGTAGACGATTGTCCTTCTGGAATGTCATGGTGGAACAGTCTTGTTTTCGATCACGACGAAGATGGCTGCCACAACCAAGAAGATATTGATGACGACAACGACCAGATTCTGGACCACGATGATTTGTGTCCAATGGGAATGTCTGTGTGGATATCAGAGCCTGCTAGCGATTATGATTCTGATGGCTGCCACGACGCTACTGAGGATTATGACAGAGACAACGATGGCATTCTCGATTCAGAGGACAACTGTCCCGCAGGAATGCTTGGATGGACTTCTACTCTTCTCAATGACTGGGACTCTGATGGATGTCACGACGAATACGAGGACTTGGATGATGATGATGACGGCCACTATGACTGGGACGACTCTTGTATTAGAAGCTCAGTAATCGCAGAGGCGCTAGTCGATGGTGATGGAGATGGCTGTGACGACTATCTTGAGGACAACGATCTAGACAATGATGGCATTGAGACCGCCTACGATAACTGCGAAGGAGACCAATCCTCTACTTGGCTATCCTCTCCAGAGGAAGATTTCGACTCGGATGGATGCATCGATTCAAACGACCCCGACGACGACGGTGATGGCATCTATGACGAGTTTGACCAATGCCCATTGAGTGTCAGCGTCTTTTCAGATTTCGATAGAGATGGCTGTGATGATTCTACTGAGGACTGGGATGATGATGGAGATGGTGTACCAGATTCATCAGACAGCTGCCCAATGGGCCTCAGCAACTGGGACTCAACCTCAGGCTCTGACATCGACGGAGATGGTTGTATGGATTCTCTTGAGGACGACCGAGTCACAGGCCGAATATTGTACACTCTACGAAGCAATGCATTCATGATGCTCATGCTTGGTAGCGTTGCAGTACTATTGATTGCTGGGATGATGATGTCAGCCAGGCAAGACCGCGCCAAAATCCGCGTTGAGGATCAAACATGGTCCGTAGAAGAGACCATGAGAGAAGTATCTCCGGCCGCCGAAAGCACCGAGCAGCAAGTTAGAGATCTATCCGACTTAGGCTACTCTCCTGAGGTTGCTCAGGCAATAGTGGAAAATGAGGAAAGAGCGCGAAGTCGCAGGAACTGAATATGTCGAACAACAATGAATCATTTTCTTAACCCCACATGAGGCCTCAAGTCTAGGAGGGTCAAGATGAGGGCGGTGAGGGTCGAGTGTTCCATTCCATCAATCGAGCACGATCAGAGAATCCAAACAGCGCTGCAGGCAGTCAGTTGGGACTACCGAGGGGTTCTCGACCAGATAGACGGCCGTCTGCGGATTATGTGTGAATGCATTACCACTAACGGAATGTGTCCTCCTCCGGGATTTAGAATTGGGGGGATCACAGTTGTTGAGATATTGGAAGAGTGGACTACAGAGTACCTCACTCACCATCTAATTTCACTAGAATTGGATAAAGAAATAGTGGGCCAATTCTTTGAATCTCGCGACCTAACTCTCCTTGCTGGAACCAACTTAACATCCAACGGTTTGGTAATTCAGGTCGCTGGGCGACAATCTTCGATGGTGAACTTCCTCAGAGCAATTCGAGAGGCCGTTCCTGTTGAGAGGATCACATCTGCTAAGTCCTCAGAAGGACTAGTCCAGAAGGGCCCAACCCTGCAGCAGCACAGGATAATCAAGGTGGCACATAGGAACGGATGGTACGAGGTTCCGAAGAAGATATCAATCAGAGGGCTGGCCTCCAAACTGGGTCTGTCCAAGTCAACCGTAGCAGAGCAGTTGGTAAAGGCAGAAAGCGAGATTGTCGGCGGCTTTCTAGAAAATACTCGTTAGATAGCGAAAGTATCCAGCCTCATCTGTCGTCCTCGCTTTACGAACCAAGAGTTTCGCAGGTCATCGGGTGCAGAAACTCTGGGAGCCACATATTGTATCGCTTGCTCCAGTGTGTCGAATTCTTTGGGAGAGCTCCGCATGGCCTCGCGAACCGTCTCGCGAATCAACCAGACTCCGACCGGTGCCCAGTATCCTGGGCCAATGTCCCTCCATACCAGGCAGGCCCCCGAACGGCCAACAGAATTCATGTGTTCCAGCACACCGAGTCTAGCAGAATAGTAGGCCCCTGTAATTTGGTTAGCATACTCCTTGCGCGGCTCAATATCCTCCCAGTCTCCCAGAACCTTGCCCGTACCAGTCCAGACACTACCTCTGGTCCAAGCCTCCAGCATATGGAAGGCCCACAAACCAGGAGTTAGGATGACATGAAACTGGTTGTCTAGGTAGTTGGCCTCGTAGACCTGCACTTTGTCCAGAGAAGGATGGTGCCTGACCTTATCCCACAACTGCTTGCTGAGCATATCATCAGTAGCAGTGATACCCCATCTAGTGGGAACTAGTTTCCTATTGTCAGCCTTGCCTAGCAAACCACCCGAGAGCAGACGAGAAATCTGAGCCTCCCCAATTGATGCTTCAGTCAACTCCTCTATGGCATCGTTAGCCAACATATCTTCCTCATTGGCGATTGAATCGACCTTTCTAGGAATGCTTGCATGACCCACGACCTCTGCTCGAAGTACTTCTCCTGAAGGACCTAGAGGGGTACTCATACTATCGAAGGTTGGACTACAACCAACAGCGATAGGGCGAGCAAAGTCCAACTCAATATCCACACTTCTCCCAGCCATAGCAATCTCTTGTGTAGTCTCCAGCATCTGGTCTGGAGACCGAGCGCTACGGACTTTCGTTATCCTACCACCAGTGATTAGATTGGCATGTCTAGCTGCAACCTCTTCTAGGGATTTTCCGAACAAATCAGCAGGGTCGCCACTGGTAAGTTGCTTAGTATCATCCTCATCTACAGCCCATGTTGCACTCGGACCAGCCCTGACATCGGGGTATCCGTATCTGCCTACGAACATTGATGGAGGACTCGGCCCGACTACTTCGCTAACACTGCTAGACTCGATTGTGGGTAGTTTGGATCTGACCTCAGCCAGCAGAGGACAGGGAGATATTCCACACAATCCCTTGGTCCCTCTACAGTCGATGCACTCGGGGAACATCAGTACCGAATCGAAATCGATTGCTCTTAGCCATACTGCTGGTTAAACGAGTGACGGCGGTATTCAAAGGGACGACTGCGCTGCGACGAGCGAGAAAGATGCCCAGAATTCCCGCAGTCATTCTGCAGCACTTTGTTGGCCTATCTGAATACGAGAGAAGTTTGGCCATTGACAAAGCATCCAGAGAGTTAGGAATGAGTGTAGATGAAATCCAGTCTGAGATTGAGGCATTTGAGGGAGAAAACTCCAGCCAACATTTCCCAGCCACTGAGGAACCTACCTCTAATGCTCCAAAGAGAAAGTCGATATTCAGTCGGCCCAAGAAGGAAAATGAAGGCAGCCCCCAGTTCCTAGACGAATCTCACAAGTATCGTTTCAGATACGACCCCAGCCAATCAGGAATGGACAAACAAAAGGGCGCCACGCAAGCGATAACTTGTCCTCACTGCAAGGCCGCACTAGCGATTCCAGAAATCAGACCAATCAATGTGACATGTCCTGCATGCATGACAGAATCGACTTTTGAGGCCTAATCAAACACCCCAGAACCTTTCTTCTCTAGCCAAACCTTCGTCTTCAGTAACAGACATCACCGCGGTTCTGAGTAGGTAATACAGGATGATGGTGAATACCGGCATCCCCCAAGTATCACTAACGCTTTGGTAGTCGAGGCTGAAGTCAGAGCCCCCCATCTCCACTAGAATTACGACTAGAGCGGCCTTTGCAAAGGTGTACACAACTGCACCCAGACCCAATAGCAAGACACTTCGTCCAGTGAACGAACCCTCCTTCCAGCGCAGAACACCAAGTGAGAGCATGAACGAGAACGCCGCTACGACTATCCAAGTAAGGGCTTCATTGATTGCTATCGCCCAAACTGCGATATCGCGATTTACCGCATCTACATCAAAATCGGATCCTAACCCTGCCACATAGTCTGCTATTTCTGAACTACTCGACGAGAACACTTGGTAAGCTGTCAATACAGACAACAGAACCGAGACAATGGACAGGCCCCACAACAAAGAGGACCAGATACCTCCAGTAGCACTCTCTCTCATATCAATCATCAGACGGTCAAACTGCCTCTCCCAACCTAGGCCCTTGGCCAGAAGCCAGATACCAACGACTAGAGGCATGGCACCGATTAGAGCCGCTCCGTTTGGCAGAATCAGACCCAAGCCGAAAATCATCAGGAATACTGCTACCGGAACTAGCAAACGCGCTCTCCAGCGAGGATCGTCAATTGCTTTGGCGATGTAGTAGTATGTGCTCTCTATGCCCTTTGACTGCCTAACAATGACCTTCTCCACGTGATCAACTCTGACTCTCGAGGTGATTATAGGAAGCGAAGCCTCATCATCTGCCCCATCTGTTACCAGAACCGCGGAATCAGGCTGAAACTCTTGAATCACCTCGTCCAGTTGCATAGCAATCGCTCGGTCACTGCGCGGGCCCACTCTAACATCACCAGTCAACAAGGCAATCTCAATCTCATCATTCCCTTGAGCACCCTCGATCAAGCGATCATGATGGTGAAGCGCACCTAGAATCGCATTTGTATCGGACTCCTCTGGATCTGCTATGCCCAGTCTTAGGGCTGCAGAAAGAGTCGCTTTTCGGCCTACAACAGGACCCCTGATGCCTGCCTTGACTCCAAGGTCGTTATCCCTGTCTACAGTCAGTACGAGAGTTCTCACCATGGCCTATTCATCCGATTTGAACCGCGATACGGTGCTGCCCATATCAAGAATTGGCCGTCTCGACCTCACTCTCGTCAACTTCAGACTCTTGTCCGCCTTGCGAACCCTCACGGAAACGACTTCTCTGCTTGGCTCGTATGTACTTCAGAGGATGAGTCAACCATTCTTGGTCACAAAGTCGGTCGTCCCCGGGCTGAACCGGACAGCGAGCTGAGGTTTTGAGCGCCGCACATCCATGAGGAGTGTAATCTCGCTCGTAGATCTGGTTGACCTGATATCCTGTGGTTTCCGCATTGTAGTCAGGAGCGTTGGAAAAGAAGGAACAAGTCTGCTCTTGACTGAGTCCTATTGATTTTGAGAAGGCGGCGAGGAACACCCTGCCGACATGGTTCACGTTTACGCCCTGATTAAGTTCAGAGACTGCGGACTCAAAGCACGGTGGCCAGTCCTCTCTAACGGCAGCCGACATGGGCATCTCTGCTTCGACGCGCTCTGAGAGGAGCGAGGTAATCCTCTCTACTGGATCCGAGAACAAAGCGGCAAACTCCTCACTCATACGGCTCATCCGCTCTAAACAAGCATCGGTCAGATTTTCTCTGACGCGCTCCTTCAAAAGCCTCGCAGTACGTTCTCTACTGCTCTCTCCAACGGCTGGGTCCATCCGTACCCAACCATCTTCAACGGGGCGATTGGGAAGGTGCCAATAGGCTCCAGAAATTCTTGGACACAACTCAATGAAATCGACCATTGGAATCCAGTAGACAACTTCCTTGTTACTCTGCTTAGGTTCAGTGCGTATGTCAGATATGTACGACGAGGCTATTAATTCGAAATTACTCAAATCATCTCCAAATAGTCTGTCCGCCCGACTAGCTTCACCCTCGACCCAACGAGCTAGCAACCTCTCGTTGAAAGAAGCACAAACTACGAGCATTGCATGCAGGAAGGACATTACCTCAGTCATCCGACCCATTTCGGTCGAGAGATCGACGGTAGTCGCAGCATCGGCCCCGTCCTTGTGCATCACGCTGTCAAGGAGTCTAAGCCTACCTTGAGTCCTAATATCCTCTAGCCAAGGCGCCCCAATCAAGTCCTCAATGGAGATGCCATTGGCCTCCAGCATCTGCCGCATGTGCTCCTTGCCCTGAGGCATGAAAGGATAGCGAGCCAGTATCCTCTCGTCCTCTATCGAAGGGAGGGCCAGTGGCATGGGCATGAAAGCAGATACTCGCGAGGGTTATTCAACACTCACCATGTCCTTCTACTGGAGCAGAGGACATGGACAAGCCAACCAAACTACCTCCTGTGGACCCTGACTTGGTTGCTATCCAATCCGAAATCAGAGAGCACTTTGGCTGGGACTTGAAGGAAGATATCTCCAGCGCGCAAGAAATGCTTGAACGCACCGAATCCTATGACATCAGGTCTTGGGAGCGGCCACAGCGTGCAGCCAATGTTGCCACTGTATACCGCAGACTGGTTCTGCGAGATACAGAAGTAGCAATTCTAGGAGCTGCGGTTGAACCACAAGAGATTGAGACTGTACTGCAACAACCTTCCTTGCTGGTTGCTGCAGATGGGGCTGCTGGAGTCTTTTCGATGCTTCCATCATCTACTGCGGAGAGGGCCTGGTCGAGATTGGTTTGTGTTGTCAGTGATGCTGACGGAGGAGACGGTATTCACGAGGCCGTGGAGCGTGGTAAGCCGATTTTCTTACATGCTCACGGTGACAATATTGCCGATTGGTCATCATTGCTGGAATACGCTTCAGAAGCCGCGACCCCCTCTCCACTAATCCTAACTCATCAGACTAATTCTTCCATTGATGGGATGAGTAATCCCGGTGGTTTCACCGACGGAGACAGGGCAGCCTGTATCGTCCGCTCCATCGGTGTCCCAGTAGAATCGATTTCGATGCTAGGGACCAGAACGGATGCCGTAGGGCGATGGTCAGGCATCACCGATGAGAGTGCCAAGTTGGAGAAACTGAAGTGGATGAGCAAAGTTTTGAAAATTCTTGAAATCAAATTCTAGATGAAGTCCTCAAGAGTCATCACAGTCACCTTGTCGTCATTGAACAGAGAATCGACGCTATCTGTCATCCAACCGACCCTCTGCTTGGTGTAGTCATCTACGCCGTAGGTTTCCATTACTTCGCTTGTGATCTTAATGTATTTTCGAACCGCACCCTCGGATACGGTCAGAACCACATTTCCTCCACACAGAGTCCCTCCTTCCTGTGATGTCCCCAGTCCTGTGCCAGAACTGCTGGTGGTCTGTATGCACTTGCCCGCCAAAGGCATCCTGCGATACGAGTGCGCGCATTTCACGCACCTAACTTTCTGCCTAGTGAATGCCATCAGGTTACCACGCAGGTCAGGTAAGAAGTGGGATTCGATGACCTGCGAGGCCACTCTGGCGGCGCTTACAGATCTCAACTGCCGGCCTATCGCCAGTTGTGCGAGCATCTTGTCTTCCATCGTCTCGAGAGTTTTGTAAGAGGAGTTTCGTGGCCCTGCATCCAACTCTCCCGAGTCGTGTGTCCATCCATAGCCACGGACCTCACCAACCTCGCCAACTCTGCCATCCACCAAGTCGACAATATTCTCCAATTCAGAAGGATGGGGTTGTGATTTCGTGCCTTCGTAGAATGCCTTGCTATACGACCACCCACAATCTACGTTCAGAGCCTCCTTGTCGATTTCACTCGCATCGATTCTAGTGCTCAGAACAAGAGGAGCATCCATCCTGCCGCCTCTGCCCGAGGGAAGAATTGCCTTGGAAAAATTCAACAGCCCATCTAATAGCATCATTAGACTATCCTCATCACCATCACAATTCCTTCTCTTGGCGGCATGGAAGAGCGGATGCGCGTATCCAGCTGAAGCATTGGTCCAACCGATTATCCTGCAAAGCACCCCGCCTGAGGTGTGAGGTGCCAACCCGATTCCGAGATGACCGACGAGGTCCAACTCGTCAGTAGCTTCGTAGAAAGGCTCCATCTTGTAGAATCTGATTAGCAAATCGTCCACGAATTGGCACGTCGACAGAAGATGTTGTCTGGCCGACCTAGATGCGACGAAATCCTGAGGAAGCAACTCTAGCATTTGCTCGTCTGAACCCAAAGGCTCTCCGAAGACATCATGCGAGTAGCCGAGTTCTGCCAAACGCTGCCATGGAGTTCCAATCTCGTTGGGTTTGAAGTGAGTCAGTGGTACATCACTCATATCGTAGCGAGATGTTCCATCACGGAACACAGACACCCCATGCCTAGCCCGCAGTATACCTTTTTCGATAGGCTCTGGTGTCTGTGCAATAGAGATAAGCCCCTTGACGGCCTTGATTCTTTCAGGTATTCTGTTTAGGCCCAAGGATCTCCTCTTCGTCTCAACAATCTTGCTCAGAGGAACACTGGTCCTCTGCCCCATCCTTCTTCTGTTTTGGTCACCCCTCCTATTCCTGATACTTGTCTTACCGCCGCACTCCTCTACTTCCTCGGATAATCTATGATGGCATCTCAGATGTGGAGAGTCCTTGCCGCATTTGTTGCATGTTCGAGGCCCCATCTCCACTCGAATCGAAACCTTGGCCGCAGCCTGACCAAGCAGTCGCTGAGGGCCACCACTCTCACCTATCGGATATAGAGCATGAACCATCGGTTTCATTTCACGAACCCCGGCTTTCTCTGGACGACCCATTCTAGAGCCGACCCTGCAAGGAACAGAGTCCTCCCACCTCAGGTTAGACAATTTTCTGACCAGCCACAGCGACCTTTCGACTTCATGGTCATCGAGCAGAGCGTATGCAGCCCTGAGCAAAGACGGGTCATCAGGCCCAGAGTCCTCTATGGCAGCCGCTGCAGCCCTGCCCTCGGCATCGGTTTCCGAGATTCCCAGACCCCTCTGCCGGGCTGCAGTCTCGGCCCGCATCCTCTCGACAGTCCGGACCGACTCGATTTCCTCCGCCCTCTCGTTTTCTTTGGCGATGGTATCAGTCGCCTCCCGTATTCTTGAAACTCTGTCGTTGATGTGCGATCCCGCATCGACAACTACTCTGACAGCACCGCTTGCCAACTCTAGGCCCAGACCGTCCAGCAACCCTTCCCAAGCAGAAGGAATCACAATGTCGTCACCGTCGTGATGATGTTCCACGCCCAGAGTCATCAGTGATGACTTGACCACCCCGTGGTCGTGCACCATAGTCCAACCCGGCCATTCTCCCGTTGAGGGTGCAGGTAGCCCGATGTCCTCAAAGTGCGAATTGGGCGACCAACTGGCCGCTGCACCGCACAGTCTCAAACACCCATCCTTGAATTCGGATTGGCATAACGCCTCGATTAGTTTTGGTGCGAAGGACATTGGCATGTCTGACCACCAGAAGTTCCATGGAGGAGGTACGGCAGCCCCGTATTCCTTGATTGCATGGCACGCTTGATTCCAAGACAACTCCATATCACGCAAGTAGAGTTGCCATTCACGCTTCCTTAGACTACGCTCAAGATTACTTTCTCCGCCACGTTCAATAGCCCCATTGAATGGTATTCCGGGAGGCATAGAATCTCTGTCTACACCTAGTATTGAAGCGAACTCATCGACCTTTTCTGGATGATCCAGTGCATCGGCAAGGTCGGCCGCCCACCAGTCTCTATTGTATCCTGATGGAACGAGATCCTTGTTATTCTCAAGGAACTCGCCAAAACCCGACAAAACCTCTCCCGAATCCCATATTGAAATCACTTCGGCAGAGCACGATCTCCACTCTTCGATTGTAGATATTCGTCGGTAGGAACCGTCTTGGAGCAAAACCGTTGGACCATCCAAATCGATGCATGGAGTGGCTGCACAGGCTTTACCGGGCCTTTCTGTTTTCAGTTGTGTGCCCACAGAAATAAAACCACCGTGTGCCTCCATTGAGACGGGGTTGAAGCCTGCTGCAGCCAGACCAGTTGCTCGACTTCTCCCATACCTGAGCCTGAACCCACCTGGCTCTCCAGGCTCACCGAATACAGGACGGCCCGCAATAACATCGTCCATGTAACGATCGACTTTCGAAATCACTCTACGTTTGACCTTCTCATCTCCATCCGAGGAACTCTTGCCCTTTCCCGCGAACTGGGCGATGAACTCCCAGCCGGGAATTTCCAATCTCTCTGTGTGTTTGAGGATCTTAGGTGCCTTGAGACAAAGACCCTCTCCGATGACTAGCATCACCCCTCCTCTGATTCTGGTGCGAGGGGTGTTGTTCTTGTTCACAATGTTCCTGACTTCCTTGTATCCAGCACATTCCTGAGACTCGGTCTCCTCGCCGTTAACCATCACTGGGCATGCGCGTACAATGACCTCTATTTCTTCGGGAGGAGGCTTGTATTGCAGCCCGACACGGTACAGCCCGAATTCTTCCTTCACCCGCTCGACCTCAGGCGTAGTGGGAACGTATCTGCCGACTCCAAGCTCTCGACGAATCATATCTCCAATCAGGACTCCAAGGGCTTGGGCAGTTCCTCCCGCTGCTCTGATTGGCCCAGCATAGTCGATTGACAGGAACTCGGAACCATCGGCGTTGTTCATTATCCGGACCCCGCCAATCCCCTCCAGAGGGGCCACCAAAACAGCCTCAGTCAGAACAGCCAGCCCGACCCTGAGGCCCGAATCGATTGCTCTGGAGATGTCACCAGTTCTAGCATGCATCCTCTTTGAGACGCCCAAGGCTATCTCGATGGCAGCAGTCTCTCTGTCGTACTTCTCCAGAAGATTGCGCAAATCCTCTTCTATTTTCATGCCATCCAAGTAATCCTCGAGTAATTTTT
>PBWO01000047.1 GCA_002727275.1 Methanobacteriota archaeon | reverse complement strand
GAGGCTAAGATTGACATCGGCAGCCACCACACTCACGTCATCAGTCCTGGCTCCGAGATAGAGTTGACTCGTGAGGGTGGCCTATCGAGGGCCGACAAATCCCTGCTCAAGGAGGCTCTTTCTGCGGGTCGCCGCCCCAAGTGTGGGTTGCTAGTCGTAGAATCCGACGAAATTCTCGTATTCGAGGTCGCAGCCCACGGTATTCGCGATGTCTCACAGTTCAGTATGCGAGGCGGAGGCAAGAGGGCCGACAACTCGACCAACGTACGCAAGGACTTCTTCGAGCAGGTAGCCAAGGAAGTCCGATTGGTCTTCCCTGATCAGATGCCTGTTGTGCTGTGTGGGCCTGGATTGGCACGCGAGCAGTTAGAGAAGCACTTGCGTAGTCTTGGTGCGCAGAATCAGATGTTCAATGCTGCGACTTCTATTGGAGGTAGGGCTGCTGCCAATGAAGTACTTGCAGAAGGGCTGGCAGATTCCCTATTGGGTGAGCATGCACTTGTCCAACAAGTACGAGCAATCGAAGAGGGCCTGAAGCGAATTTCCACCAATGGAGCAGTCGCCTATGGCTCTGCATCCATTGAGGCTGCCGCCGAGCAGGGGGCGATTGAGACATTGGTAATTGAAGCCTCGATGCTCAGAGGTGGAGAGGAATCTTCCATGGCAAGCTGGAATGCCATTTCAAATTCAGTCGAGACTTCGGGCGGCAAGGTGATTCAAGCCTCCGTGGATCATGACTCCGGACAGCAATTGATTGGCATGGGCGGAGCCATCGCTTTACTACGCTGGAAGGCCGAATAGGTAGCCTCATCACCGTAGCCCAATAGCACTGAGCGTGACCGATGTGGCCGTGCGACTAGTCGGGTTCGGTAGTCCCGAGGGCGATGATACGCCCTCACAAGTACTCTCAAAGGCAGCCAAAAGGGGTGCGAGTGTCAGATTGGCAACCGACTCACACGACTCTGAACTAGATCATATTGACCAGGGGGCAATTGATTGGAGAGAGTATCTCGAAGGAACTCACTGGCTAGTCATTTCTGCATCGACCTCACTGGCGGGAGATTCCGCTCGCTCCGCTTGGGGGGCATCGATGACATTTGCAGAGTTGGAAGGGTCGAAGACGGTGATGATTGTGGATTCTCCAGAAGACTCAGAGCGCCTGACTGAGGTTTGGGGGAACACAATAGAGAGAATCAGACAGATCCATGTCCTGTTTGTCACCCGTGGTGCACTTAGCGAAATTTCTCAACTCGAAGGAGTTACAGAACAAGATTTGCTACAGGAGATTCGTCAGAGAGGACTAGTCCCTCACGTTTGCGGCTTCGTCGAACCAAACATGGTCCAAGTCGAGCATTCTCTTGGCTCGTTCAAAATCAGTACAGATGCCTCAATATCAGAGATGTCTTGGTTGGCTGGATTCATCTGTGAACTACCTTATTCAGGCGTTGGCCCAGAAGGCATCAATTCTGCAGCCGAAGCCGCCGGAATTGCTGATTAGACAGACAATGGAGACATTCAGCGGAAACCCCTTTTGAAGGGGCACCCATTCGGCCGGACCCTCGGAGTTCTCGAGATGCCGCTGAAGCTAGGCCCCGCAGGGGTCCCTCTATCTTGCAAGGGTCGTACTATAGTCGAGGGCATGGACGATATCACAACACTGGGTTTGGACGCGATGGAGATACAAACTGTACGCTCAGTTCAACCCAAGAACTTCGACCAGTACTGGCAAGCAGGTATCCTATCATGGAATTCTGAATTGGAGATGAATATGCATGGCCCTTACTACGCAGAATTACTCGGATCTCGCAGACAGAGGAACCGTACACTGACCAAGATGGAGGCCAGCATGCAGGCTGGCAAGATAGTCAATGCACGACACTTGGTCTATCACGTCGGCCCCTATGGGGAATATGATCCTGGAGCAGAGGCCAACGAACAGGTCGCAAACATCTTCTCAGGGGTCGTGGACAGAGTAAGCCAGATTTGGGGCGATGCTTCTGAAGAAGAGGACTATGCAGCCTTCCCATGGGTCCATGAGGCCGAGCCTTCCCTTGTGGGAATCGAGACATCCGGGCGCCAGGATCTATGGGGCACCGTCGAGGAAGTCATCGAGGTCTGCAATCACGTCGAAGGCACTGTGCCTGTTCTCAACATGGCACACATCCACGCTCGAGGACACGGCAGGATGAGGACCAGTGAGGACTACTCTGAGTTGTTCGACCAAGTTCGCAAGAAGTTCGGTGGCAAGAAGTTCTACTGTCACTTTGCTGGAATCGAGCACAGAATGGGTAACGCACTTCACTACACCCAGATCAAGAAGTCGGACCTCAAGTTCGAGCCCTTCGCCGAATACCTAGCCGAGGAAGGCGACTGGCTCGATATAACCATCATCTCAGACTCTCCTCTGCTTGAGCATGATGCAATGTACATGTTGCAGCATTACGATAAGGCCCGACAGAGGCTATTGGAGATCAAGGCCCGTGATGAGAGGAGGATGAAACTAGCAGTTGAGGCTGGCATGACTCCAGAAGAATTGGCCGAGTTAGAGAAAGAAGTCGCCGAGGCACGCGACACCGAGAAGGCAGGCGATGCCTCTGAGGAGCAGCCGGCCGAGAAGCCGAAGCCAGCAGCCAAGAAGAAGGCGAAAGCCATGATGTCATTCGATGACAAAGATGACGATGATGACCCATTCTAGTCATTTCTTGGCTCGGAAGCCTTGAAGTCAAGACCATCTTGGCGTGTTTGCTACGGGACTGTAGCTCAGCTGGGAGAGCGCCGCACTGAAGATGCGGAGGCCGCTGGTTCAAGTCCGGCCAGTCCCACCATCACTCTGTATCAGAGAGTATGTTAGTTTGGAACCCATGTAATTCAACAATCCCTACCGAAGCAGCATCGACCATCGAATCCAATTCTTCGCGGGTATAGGTCGACTCCTCTCCTGTCCCCTTGACCTCTACGAAGCCACCATCGCTTGTCATGACGACATTCATGTCGACGTCCGCATTACTGTCGAGGATGTAATCGAGATCGGTCTTGACCTCGCCGCCCACCATGCCAACGCTGAGAGCAGCAACATCGTGAGGCATTACAGCGGATTCGTGTGCAACTTTCTCCTCATCTGTCAACTCTTCAACCTCTTCGCCATTCCGGATTTGCTCTCTGGTCAGGCGCCTATCCTTGGGCAGACACTCGCCGCTTGCAATCAGACGCCTAACTGCTAGACGCATTGCGATTGATGCAGCTGTGATTGACGCACATCTAGTTCCGCCATCGGCATTCAGAATATCACAATCAATGGTGAGTGCAATTGGCCCCAACTCCTCGAGGTCTATGGCCCCGCGCAACGAGCGCGCAACTAGTCTCTCAATCTCCTGAGTTCTACCTTTGGCACCATTACGCTCGCGACGAAATCTCCTGTCAGTCGAGCCCGGCAGTAACGAGTACTCGGCGTGAACCCAGCCTCGGTCAGCATCGCGAGGGAACCATCGAGGCAGTGAGTCTGCCTTGGTGGCGCAGGCTAGGACCATGGTATCTCCCTGCCTGTACACTAGTGATGCCAGAGCATTCGGAGTGAAGTCCAATGCAACCTCAATCTCTCTCATCTCATCCGAGCCTCGGTTGCTTTCCACATCGCCGGACTTCATCTTCGCCATGGCCCGGCGAGCGGAGGTCTGCGCATGAATCATTCGCGTCGAGCGTGTGCGGGCCTGAAGACATCCACTACTTCCTGATCAGTGGTGATATACGGCCCTCCAATCAGATCTACACAGTACGGGACAGCAGAGAAAATCTCATCCAGAATCTCTCGTATAGAGCGAGGCGATCCGGGTAGGTTCAGAATCAGAGAGGAGCCACGGATGCCCGCCGTCTGCCGCGATAGGACAGCGGTAGGGACGTGCCGTAGAGATATCGCTCTCATTTGCTCTCCAAATCCAGGAAGCATGCGCTCACAAACCGCCTCTGTTGCCTCAGGAGTAACATCCCGAGGTGCCGGGCCGGTGCCGCCGGTGGTGACTACTACTGAGCAGCCCTCCAAATCTACCAAATCAGCCAGTGCCTTCTCGATTTGCTCTCTTTCATCGGGAACAAGTCTTCGCACCACTTCCCAAGGTGAGGTCAAAGCCTCTTCTAGAAAGCCAACGATTGCAGGTCCACTGATGTCCTCATAGTCTCCAGCACTGGCTCTGTCAGAGGCGGTGACCACGCCAAATCTGCACATCTCCCCCACTGCCATGTCGGCCGACAAGAGGTACTCAGGATAAACACAGCCTCAACACGACTCACCTCGATATGGGCATCTTCATGAACCGCCGAGTGTGATGATTGGTCCCGGAGGCGATGGAGTGCCGAGTCTACCCCAACACGCACATTCTGCTGTTGCCCCAATGCTGATGCAGGAGCATGATTCCGTAGTCATCGCATCATTGGTTTATGTAGGCTCAGGTCCATACCATTGATGCAGGTGATTGGATGACAGAAGAAGGAAGATATACAGCACAGGTGACGATAGTCAAACAAGAATGTCCCGATGCGGATGAGAAGGAGATAGCTGAGGAATTCAGGCGCTACGAAGAAGAGTTCCTGATTCCTCCTGAGGATGCATTACGCTCTGTCGTCCGTAAGTTCCAGGCCGCTACTGGAGTAGAACTCAAGCAGATTGCTAAGCCTGAGAGGGCGGAGAAGAAAGTGGACAAGTTCGCAGACCTCGACGCCGATGACCGCAATGTCACTATCGAGGTTGCGGTAATCAGTTACACTCCGCGTGTGCAGATGGTTCGAGGAGAGGAGAGACAAGTCGCCTTCGGATGGATTGAGGACAACCCATGGCAGTCTGGAGATCAGCGTGAGCGCTGGGATTTCAAGGACTGGGGAGAGAAGGCCGAGAGCCTTGCTCCAGGCTCAATCGTACGTTTGGAGGGGGCATCTGTCAATGAGTGGAACGACAAAAGATCTCTCAATATCAATCGAACTACCCGCGTCACTGTACTGAAGGAAGGAGGGGCCGCTGCAGTTCAGATTAGCGACGAACCCTCACCTATAGAAGAGGCATCCAAGAGGGAAGGATTCGTCAATCTGGTAGCACGGCTGATTTCTTCCAAGCCTGATGTCATAGTCAAGCGCGACGGTAGCGGTGAGTTGAATGTAGTCAGAGGCAGACTTGGGGACTCCAGCGGCACCATCTCGTTCCTTTCCTGGGTCCCTCTCGAGCACGAGCCAGGAACGGTTCTGAAAATCGATGGCGCCTCAATTCGTAAGTTTAGAGACACTCCTGAAGTCAATATAGGGGACAGAACCAGAATAGAAGTCTTCCACGATTCTGCATTCGTAAGCATGGAAGACCTAGAACAGGCGAATAAAGTATCAATTTCGGAACTTCGTAATGGCATGAGAGATATCGAGGTAACAGTCCAAGTCGAGTCTTGGGAGAGTCGCACATTCGTCTCAGAGGATGGAACCGAACGTGTCGTTCGAAGTGGGGATGTGATGGATCCTACGGGCAGATGCCGACTCACCGCTTGGTGCGAGATAGATCCGAGTAGGGGGGACTTCCTACATCTAACTGGAGCTAGAGTCCAGTACTGGCAAGGTTCACCCGATTTGGTAATCGATGATGCAGCACAGATTACCAATTTGTCAGATGCACCATGGGAACCCATTGACCCAGAAGTTCACTGGGTTGAAATAGACCTCACAACGGTAGTCAATGGCGGCTCTCGTAGGGGGATCAGTACTGGCGGAACTGTAGTCACGGTGCGCCCCGATTCAGGCATCATCGAGCGCTGTCCCGAGTGCCGACGCGTTCTGCGCGATGGCGCCTGCGGAGAACACGGGCCACAACGTGGCGAGGAAGATTTGAGATTGAGATTCGTAATAGACAATGGAATCTCAAACGCATCACTACTCTTGTCCAAGACCGCTTCTGAGGCATTCCTAGGAGCCGATCAGGAATCGGTAAAGGAAGAGATATCCAAGTCAGGAAGTGCTGACTTCGTCGCATCTCTACGAGAGAAACTAATTGCTAAACGTCTGACAGTAAAGGGGCGATCTATTGTGGACGAGCAAGGTGCGATGCTACTCGCCGATGAAGTCGAGTACGACACGACTTCAGCGCACGATGCCGCCAATGAGGTCATCCAGCGCTGGGGGGTGATACTGTGATGCAGCAAGGGCCCAGAGTAGGACGTCAGAGCGCAATCAGAATCTTCGCCAATGAGTATAGAGACGCTTCTCTACCTGAGGAAGGTTCGGGAGAGTATGACCCATCATTTATCATCACCAAGATTGGTGCCAAGGTAAACCGAGCATTAGTCTGCGGAGTTATCGATAGAGTCGAGAGGAGAGAGGGTGAGAACGGACCTAATTACTCGGCCCACATCAGGGATCCAACTGGGACTCATCTGTTCAATGTCGCTTCGTTCCAGCCAGAACTACATCCAGACTTTGAGGAGCTAATGTCGCGCTATGAGACGGGAGACCGATTTCTCCTCGCTCTTGTCGGTAAGGCGAGATGGTTCGAGACCGAGGATGGAGGCATATTCAACTCTCTGAGAGCCGAGGAATTCACAATTATTGACAAGGAATGCTACACCAATTGGCTCGTGCAGACTGCCGATGCAACCCTCAGACGTATCGATGCCCACGCATCATCTTTGGAGAGTGATTTGACTCCAGCCGCACTGGAGGGAGCTGGAGTTCCATCCGATCTCGTTGACGGACTAATTCTTGCACGAGGCCACTATGGTGAGTTCGACCCCGAGGCATACCGAGTAGGAGTTCTGCAGGCTTTGTCCACAGCTACAGGCAAGACCAGTGTAATCGAGACAATTTCCGAACCTGAAGCCGCCCCGACTCTCGAACAGGCTACTCCAGAGGCCACGGCGCAACAAGCTCCGGCAGAACCCTCTGATGCCGTCGAGGCAATAATCGAGACCATTCGCTCAAGAGATACAGGTCAGGGGGTCGATTACAACGACATCGTCGCAGCCCTAGTCAACTCTGGTCACTCCCGGGAAGCGGCCGAGGATGCCATAGATTCTGCAAGAGATCAAGGCGAAGTGATGGAGCCGAGATTCGGCTTTTTCCAACTCGTTCCCGAGTAGCTCAATCGTCTTCAATCAGAGTCTCAGCGTATTCCATGCGTTCTCTGACTCTACTCATAGCAGCGGCAGCATCGATTCTATTCCTGATTCCTTCACCAATACTAGCCCCTTTCGACTCAGCGATATTGGTGGCTACAGATATCACTCTCGAGCGAACCTCTTCGCCCTCCAAAGGCCAACCTCTCCGCTCTGCCAGCCTTAGCAAAAGGCCTTCTTCAACGGAGCCCCAATTCCCCGAATGTCCTCTGAGAATACTCCCAACCATTCTCTCTAACTCCTCGACCCTAGCACCGATTGTCAACAGTGCCCCTTGAACTTCGGAATCTGATTTGTCCACATCCTTCACAATCAAGTCTCTGGCATCTTCTAGAACTGCAACAGGAGATTCCTTCTGGAACGCATCTTCAACAGTCTCGACCTCGATCACTTCTTCTGCATCATCAACAACATCGGCCTTGGAATCTCCTGAAGTTGCATTTGGGATGCCGGACCTCCATAGACTGCGCTTGATTCTACCCCAGCCTCTACCTTGACTAGTCAGAACTCCTGCAACATGACCCATCAGCACTGTTCTAGTTCCTGTAAGTGGCAATTCTAGTCGCAGACATAACTCATGCAACTCATCTCTCTCCATATCTGCTAGGTGTTCAACACTCAGTCGGCGAGAGTCGAAGTTCAGGTGTAACCATAGCCTCTGCCTCCTTTCCTTGTGGGAGCCCGATGACTTGATTCCGAAAACCTTCAACACCGCTCCAGCTTCCTTGTGAGTGAGTGATTGGATGCCTTCCCAGGACAAATCCATCTCTCCCAGAACAAGATGCTCAATCAGCCTAGCACGCAATACTTCGACAGAACCACTCTTGCCCAAACCCTCAGCCTCCGCCCTATCTCTGAGCTCCATCAGACGGCCCCGATATAGGACATCGAGGAGAGAACTGTCGACTTCAATGACCAGCATTACGGACTCACTCACTAGCGCCGAGGTCATATCCATTGCGCAAATCAAAACCCGGTACTGTGGATTGAGGCAGTTCGGAGAATTAGCCACTATTCTTCTAGATCGATGAAGGCAGGAGCCTCCTCATCTTTGTAGAAGTCCTTAGGAACAGGCCTAGAAGATTCTTGCAGCAAGACATCCCAGTCTTTGATTGCAGAAATAGTAGCATGCTCATACTCGCTGTACTTGATGACACGATCCAGTCCAATAGAATGCCGACCGTTTCCGGACAGCATCTCGATTTTGAATTCCACATGTACTTCTGTCTCGGTTACCTCTCCCTCTGTGTCGTGACAAGCCTGTTCGAGCGTCAGGTCCCGCTGCTCCTATGCCTGCTTCATGAGCGATCTGACTTGACGATGTCTGACTAAAATGCCAACTCTCTCTAACATCTCTGAATCCAGTCCCGAGATCATTTGATTTTGGATATGCCAACAGGTCTCACCCTCAGTCTCGGATACGCGTTTTGTGATGCTGCTTGGGAACCTATTCCTAGCCAGTAGAATCACTAGGTCCGCGTAAGGTAACGGCAGGAAGTGAGAACCACCTCTGTCCTTTGGGTCAGGCAAGAGAGCATGTCGGCGAGCAGTTGAGCCAATCGAATCGTAGACCGCCCTCGAGGTTATGTACCCTTCAATCTCCCCAGATTCTCTCAACTCCTCCATCCATCTTGCAACATCTAGACTGTCTCCCTCTGGACCATCCTGATTGCAAATTGAAGCAAATGCTGCAGGACTCAGAATCCTGAGTCCACCCCTAGCTCGCCTCAGTTGCCTACGTACTAGGACAGATTCAGCCAGAATTATCCCTCGTCGAGGTTGGTAGTCTAACTTATCATCTGAGACAAGAACCAGATTGGGTCTACGAGGAGTGCGAGCCCCTACTACTTCGCACCCTGCAGATAGCATCTCGATCTGCTTGCCGTGAAGCAGTTCTGCTGGCATTGCTAGCATGTCCGCATCACCCTCGGATAGCATGCCTATTGCTTGGGCAAAGTCGGTTACAGAGAAGCTAGTAAGATGGAGTTCCTCGTCATCAAATTCCTCGAATTGTGAGGAAACTGAACAATCAGGAGTATCGATGATGGCGAGTTTCAATTCGTCCAATCCGTCCACCTCCTGGGGGGGACACGTAACGTGCCCGTATGACCGGCGTGTACACTTGTTGATATAGGCGACCCTCTTCAAGCAGCCCGAGCGACATGGTCTCTCTCAACCAGATAAGTGCCCGTGCGGAGCTTGAGAGGCGACGCTATCAAGTTGAGGAAGCCCTAGAGGAGTTTGTTCAGAAGAGATTGTCAAAACCAGATGCTCCCGTAATGAGACTCGTCAGCGAGATTCTTCTAGGAGGTGGCAAGAGGTACCGGCCAATACTCAGTGTACTGGCATACGAGGCCTGCGGAGGAGAGGATCAGGAGAGGGCACTCAACCTAGCTCTCTCGGGAGAATTGATACACACTGCAACCCTCATCCATGATGATATCAACGACCAATCCAAATTACGCAGAGGAAAGCCAACTTTGCATACGACTACATCTCAATCACACGCTATTATCGCTGGCGACTATCTTTTCGCACTCGGTTTTGGATTAGGCGGTCATAATGATGACCGCGTAGTTGAGCGCATTGCTAGCACTTGCGGAGGATTAGCATCAGGAGAAATCCTGCAGATGGAGCATATTGGCAATCTCTCGACAACTCCTGAGGATTACTATGCGATTGTAGATGGTAAGACGGCTCGCCCCTTTGCTTCTGCCTGTTGGGGCGCTGCAATAACTGCAAACGCTGACCAGTATTCTGATTCAATGGAGGAATTTGGAATGGAACTTGGTAGAGCATTCCAACTGGTTGACGATTTACTAGATCTGACTGGCGACCCAAGTATGGGTAAGCCCCGAGGGACAGATGTCCATGATGGTAAGATGACCCTACCAATCATCCATGCTCTGACGATGCTGCACGGCTCTGATTATGAGCAGTTTACGGATGTGCTTACCAACTTCAGTGACGACAGATGGGGCGAGTTCACCGAACTAATCGAGAAGGCTGGCTCCCTGCAATACGTCAGGCAACTGATAGAGAATCACATCGAGAGGGCGTTGAATGCTCTAGAGGAACTGCCCGAGTCTAGAGCTCGAACTTTGATGGCAGAACTCACCAAGATGTCCGAGAGGCGCCGGACTTGAGTCCAATGTCACTTGAGCGCACTGAATGGGACGCCATAGTCATCGGCGGTGGACCTGCTGGCAGTACGACTGCCCGCTATGCCGCCGAAGGAGGAGCGGCTGTACTAGTCATCGATGGCAGAGATCCAATTGGCTCGCCTCTACAGTGTGGAGAGTTAGTGCCGAGCAATGACGAGATGAGGCGATTGTGCCCTAATGTTCCTGACATCGACGACCTTCTACGAACGCCTGAGCATGCAATTTCTTTGAGGACCAAGGAAATGCATCTGATGCCACCATCGGGCAAGCCTCTGAGGTATCCTTTTGAGGGCGTGGTCCTGAACAGAGTGACTCACGATGAGGAGTTGGTAGAACTGGCGCGTTCTAGCGGAGCCGAGTACCTTGTAGGAACCCGAGTTGCACAAATCGAATCTAACAAGGTAACCCTTGTAGATGGCTCGCAGTACACTGCCAAGGTCATCATCGGAGCAGGTGGCCATAACGACCCCCTGAGAAAGTCACATTGGAACGTTGAATCGCTGAATATTCCTGTTAAGTTCGTGTTGATGGACGGAGAATTCGACGAAGTACTGGAACTGCACTTCGGATCAGTTGCCCCCGGCGGTTACGCCTGGGTATTCCCCAAACAGGGCGGGGCCAACATAGGATTGGGAATTCAGAGAAAACTAGCCAAGAGTAGGAGCCTAAACCTGTACTCTGAGGAATTCTTTTCACGATACCAAGGAGAAATCAGTTTCAGTGGCGCAGGATCTCTTCCAATGTCAGGTACAATTCCTAAGTTCGTCAAGGGAAATCACTTACTCGTAGGCGATGCAGCAGGCATGGTCCTACCATCGAATGGAGCAGGAATCACGATCGCGATGATCGGTGGCAGAATAGCAGGACAAGTAGTCGCTGAACATATCGCAGATGCAACCCCTCTTGAGGAGTATGAGAAAAGATGGAACAAACAGATGGGCAAGGTGATGCGCAACTCGAAATTCGCGTTCAAACTTGGAACTCTGATGTTCCGCTCACCAGATTGGTTACTCAATCTCATGTTCAACAGGCTGACTAAGCCATTCATCTGGAGGGCAGTTACCTGTAGATCGCTATTCAGCCTCAGGTGAGCGACCCTGCCAAATTGTAGCCATGCCAGGGAAAACAAGTTTCGCAGAAACCTGCTCGAAACCAGTATCTTCAAGCATTCTGACGTAGTCTTTGGTAGTACCAAAGCTCGCATAGGTCTTGGTCAGCCACTTCCAGGGGTTACTCTCCGAATTGTAGAACAGTCTAGCATAACTTGAGACCCATAATCGCATCCAAAGCCACCCCATTACACCATGCAGACGGTTAACCTTGGCAGGCTCGACCATCACGAATACTCCTCCGGGTTTGAGCACCCTGAGGGTCTCTGCTAGGCCCGCCCGCTTGTCGAACCAGTCTCTAAACGAGAACAGGGAGCAGACTGCATCGAAGGAAGAATCCTCGAAAGGCAATTCTTCTGCTGTTCCTTCGACGAATTCTACAGCAGACTCGCCCCGAGACTCTCTCTTCGGACCGACTCTTCCTTCGGCTACCCTGAGCATCTCAGGAATCGGATCTAGGCAGACCAATTCTTCACCCTCAAAGTCCTCAGCAAAACTCCCCGGTCCGCAACCAATCTCGAGAACCCTGCCACTGGAAGGCAGACGCTCCCTCACCATTCTTCGCCAGCGCGAGACTTGGCCCAGTGTAGCGAAGCGGTTCACTTTGTCATAAACTGGGATTGTAGCCTCCAAATTCTGCTGGAGTTCGTTCCAGTCAGACTCCCCGATTCGCTCGGCGTCCATGGGCCTCGCTGAGACCTCACATATTTGGTTGAATCCCGGTAAATTACTGCAAAATCACGAAGGAATCGCATGGTCAAAGTGATATACCGTTCGTCTTTCGCGCGTGTCACCGAAGGTGACACAATGGGACGAGCAGATATACTCCGAGCAATCAAGGACTCGGAGAGCGGAGCAAAGAAGATCCAATCGGACGCGGAGGCGAAGGCGTCAGAGACCGTCTCCAACGCCCGCGTCAAGGCCGCAGAGTCAACCAGCTCAGGTAGGCAAGGGGCCGATGACGAGGCTGCTAAGATGCTGAGAGATGCACGCGACGCGGCTCAGAAGGAAGCCGAATCCGTGGCTGCGGAAGGTGAGGCAGAACTCGAGCGTGTTGCCAGTGAGGGCAAGAAGAACCGCAGTGCGGCAGCCGACGCCGTTCTCGAAGCCTTCCGCAAGGATTAGTCCCGGGGTGACATCATGAGCCAACTGACACCAGAAGACATGTCGCGTCTGGTTGTAGCTGGCACAAAGGATCAACTCAAGACCACGATTGATGTAATGGCCGGACTCTCATTGGTCCATATCAATGACTACAGCAGCGATGACGAGGACCTGTCAATGGGAACTCCATACGATGCTTCCGAGGATATCAGCCGCAGACTCACCAAGATGAGAGGGGCTGCTGCTAAGTTGCAAGCCCCAAGTCAATCCGAGCTAATGGCTGCTCCAGAGGTTCGCAGGAACCTGTCTGGAGACATCGACGACTTGGTCGAAAACGCCCTAAGCCTCAACGATGAGATGGATTTGCTTGAGATAGAGGCGGCCCAGATAGAAGAGGAACTGGAAGTTCTGGCCTTGTTAGCTCCACTCAGCCTAGAGATGGAACTGATGAGGGAGTATGAGTCACTCACTCAATTCATTGGCACAGTTTCGTCACTCAGCAAGGCACGACCCGCTTTGGCTTCTCTAGGAGATTCAGCAATTCACATGAGTAGTGAGATTGCAAAGAATAGAGTAGTCGCTGTTTTCTGCCGTAACGAGGAGGCGGACGCAATCCAGAAGATGCTCTCTGAGCATGACTTCCAAGCCATTTCGATTCCTGAGTCAAATGGTCTACCAAGTGAAAGAATCTCCGAGTTGAACGAGAGAAAAGCCGAGATAGAAACGAGAATCGAGGCTTTACAGAACGAATTCTCCGAGTGGTCAGATTCCAACAGTGGCATGCTATTCGGAGGCATGGAACTTCTAGAGCGAGATTTGCAACTAGCCACTGCTCCAGTCAGGGTCGCAGTCAGCGACCACGCATTCGTCCTTGATGGTTGGATTCGATCTGCCGCTGAGGAAGAAGTCAAGGCTGCTCTATCAGGTGTTTGTACGCATGTAGACATTGAGAGGTACGAACCCCCTGCTCACAGCCATGGCCACCATCACGACGAGGATAAGGAGGACATGCCTCCAATCGATTTCTCACCTAGGAACTACAGCAAGCCATTCGAGATGCTTACCGATGT
>PBWO01000046.1 GCA_002727275.1 Methanobacteriota archaeon | reverse complement strand
CTGCGGCAGTCGCATAGCCTGGCCATTGCGCTGGATTGCTAATCCAGTGGTGTCTCACCTCGGGAGTTCGAATCTCCCCTGCCGCGCCACATGACAATGATAGCCTTCATGCGCCAATTCCGCCCAGCGATAGTATGGACTGGGGCTCTGCTCTGATTCCCGTCGGCCTTGCCCTAATGGGTGTACTAATCTGGCACTTCAGTAAGAAGCCTTCTAATGAGCGTGATTGGGTTGCCGAAAATGGCAGGATTGCATATGCCGAATACAATGGCGACGAGGTAGTTCTGAAGAATGTACGTGACTTCAACTGGAGAACTACTTGGGACTATGACGAACGCTGGACTGAGTGGAAATTCAAGCCTAGTGAGGTTAGGAAGATATGGCTCATTCTAGAGTACTTTGACCCCAAGAGAAAACCAATTGCACATACTCTAATCAGCTTCGAATTCGAGGATGGCCGTAGGTTGGCATGCTCGATAGAGGTCAGGAGAGAAAAGGGTGAGACCTACCATCCGATACGAGGAATGCTGCGCCAGTACGAGTTACTCTATGTGTGGTCAACAGAGAGCGATTCGATTGGAGTCAGGGCAAGATGCAGGAGGAAGTCAAAGACACATCTGTTTGAGGGAGTAGTTCTAGGAAAGGGGAATCATCAGCGACTTCTTGAGTCGTTCCTGCACCGGACGAACTGCCTTTACAATACGCCTGAGTGGTACAACAGTATCACAAATACCTGTACAACGAACATAGTTGGACATGTGAACGAAATATACCCAGGGAGAGTTCCTCGGGCCGTATCGATTCTCCTGCCTGGCCTCAGTCCGAAACTATTGGAGCGAAACAATCTGATTCGCATAGATGAGAATCTGGACCGAACTCTAGAGTCGAGTCTGATTGACCAGAGGTCTGTAGAATGGGACACTGAGGCCGATTACGGTGACTGGATTAGGTCCAGATAGATGGCAGCATTAACACATCGAGACCTCTGCCGAGGGCGTGCTCAGTCTGGAACCGATGGACATAGCAGGGCCACTAAAGTGGACACTGCCGCCCTCCAAGAGTCATATGATTCGCTGGCTAATGCTGACCGCTCAGTCTTCTAGTTCAGCAGCAATACGTTTCTCAGGCGAGCCGGGGCGAGATGTATCCTCAATGGCAGATAGTCTAGAATTGCTTGGTGCCGATATAGTGCGAAATGATGGAGAATGGATTGTTTCCGGAATAGGTAAGAATGGATTCAAGGATCCGCGGCAGACTCTTGATTGCGGTAACTCAGGTACTACAGCGCGATTCCTGATGGCCATCGCCGCAGGAATGAGTTGCGAAGTTAGAATTGATGGGGATGAGTCGCTACGAGGGAGAGATATGTCGGCATTATCTGGAGTCCTTAGAGAACTAGGGTGTTCGGTAGCAGGGGACAGTCTTCCGCTCACTGTCACCGGCCCCTTGCATATGGGCTCGGCGAGACTTGACTTGAGTGCTTCTAGCCAGCCCCTTTCGGCGATTCTATTAGCCTCTCCCGGATTCTCATTCCCAATAAATCTGGAGATATTAGGAAACAGTGTCAGTAGAGGATACTACGAGATGTCATTCGATATTGCCGAGGTTTGTGGCTCTCGGAATGAATTCTCGCCGGATTCTATTGAGATTCAGCCGTGGAGAGTGCAGGTTCCCGAAGTGATTACCGTACCAACTGAAAACAGCCTACTGCCAATTGCCATTCTGATCTCAGAGATTCATGGAGTCAGATTAGAATTTGATATGGCCGAGGTCAGTCCGGCAATTGTAGGCCTAGTTTAGCAATCGGAGGTTCTCGACTTAAGGGATGAGAGTGACTTGATTTGTCCGGCCTCAGTACTTATGGCGATAGGAAAGGGAGGGAGGATTGTCGGAGCAGCCCATTCTAGAGGAAAGGAGTCGGACCGTATCGATTCTACCCTCTACCTTCTGAGATGTTTCGAGATGGATGCTAAAGTCACAGAAGAAGGATTAGAGATCCCAGGAGGTCAAACCCCTAGAAGACCAGTTGATTCGGTCGAGACTCACCATGACCATCGTCTTGCCATGACTGCTATAGCACTTGCAAGCAAGTTTGGCGGAGATATCTGCGAACCAGAAATCTCGGCCGTTAGTGATCCGGGTTTCATCTCAAGACTGTTAAATTTAGGTGATTAATTGTCATACAAAGATAATCTCAGTACTCATCTACTGCTATTACTAGTCGCTGCAGTCTGGGGTTCAACTTGGGCAGTTGGCAGGTTCCTGAGTTATGGTCTCGATGAGGCTAACAGAGCAAGTATGGGTCCTGCAAGCTCGGCATGGCTCAGGTACGTTTTCGCAGTAATCGCATTCGTGGCTTGGTGCTGGATCTACAGAAACAGGGATGGTCCTCGGATCCTTCCTCAAGGAAGTAAGGCGTGGAAATACACATTCTGGATGGCTATGCTTGGCACCATGGGTTACCAACTTCTATTCATGAATGGGATGAAGTGGACAGCAGCAGGAGATGCTTCTCTGATTATCCCAATGAATCCCGTATTCACCGTACTGCTCGCCGTCCCATTACTTGGGCAGAGGCTGAGTTTGAGAATGGTCCTCGGCCTACTCGTCGGCTTGATTGGTGTGGCAACTGTGGTAGGGTGGAGTCCAAACACAGAAATTCCATTCAATCATCGCTTGATTGGTGCTGTGATGATTGCCTTCGCGGCTCTAACTTGGGCTGCGACCAGTAACCTGACCAAGATGGCGTTGCTGGACGGCACAATTGGGACATCTCTAGAAATCGTCGTATGGTACTCCATAGTCGGTTGGGCCCTTCTCACTCCATGGATGCTGGTTGAAGTCTGGAATTCTGGAATCCCCCAGCCCAATGCTGCTGAATGGTTATCGGTGGCCTATCTGGGTTTGATATCGACTGTTTTCACCTATGCATGGTTCGCCAGAGGCATAGACAGAATCGGGGCTACTGCTGCTGCATCGTACGTTTTCCTAGTTCCTGTATTTGGAGTACTCAGTGGATGGCTATTACTGGATGAAAGCATCGGAGTCTCAATGCTAATAGGATTCTGTCTGATTGTCTTTGGAGTCAAAGAGGTACAGCGCGAGAGTGAGAGGTTGAGTGCTGATTGAGTGGTTCATTCTGACTTGCCTCATGGTTAAATAGAGGGGGTCGGTGGGCCGCGAAGTAGGTATCCGTATGGCACGCAAGCCAGCCAAGATGTATCGCCAGATCAAGGGTCAAGCGTATACACGCAGAGAGTATACTGGCGGAGTTCCAAACAACCGCATTCTGCGCTACTTCATGGGTAACAGAAAGGGTGCCGAGGCAGGACAGTTCGAAGTTGTGGTCGAGCTTACGGCAGATAACGCATGTCAGATTCGTGATTCGGCTCTTGAGTCGGCTAGGCAGGTCGCCAATGCAACTATCAGGAAGATGGCTGGAGATCAGGGTTATGCTCTGAGAATGCATACATATCCGCACCAGATACTGCGTGAGAACAAGCAGGCTACTGGGGCTGGTGCTGATCGTGTTTCGATGGGAATGAGGCAATCTTTTGGCAAGAATGTTGGTACAGCTGCACGAGTTCAAAGGGACCAAACTGTGGTCTCAATCTACACCTCTCCGGAGCATTACCTCACTGCTAGGGATGCTCTCAGGAAGGCTAGATGCAAATTCCCGACTCCCTGCACTATCAAGATTGTAAAGGGCGCCGAGCATTTGAAGGGCCTAGTGTGAGGTTGCAGGGCTATGTCGCCCTCCGAACCGTTGTCAGTGTTGCAGGATTCATTGCGTGGCTCGCCAATCATTTTGAAAGGCGATTACCCATACTTCATCCACCCCATTTCAGACGGAATCCCGCGAATGGATGCCGATGTGCTGCGTGCTACTCGTGACCTAATCGTAGAGATGGTCGACTGGTCAAAAATTGATCTCATTGTCAGTGTTGAAGCGATGGGTTTGCCGTTACTGGCTGCTGTTGGAGAAGTCACTGGTAAGCCGACTGTGGTAATTCGAAAGCGTGAGTACGGAATGGAAGGCGAAGTTCGAGTCGACGTGTCGACAGGTTATTCTCAGTCCACCACATTCATCAATGACATTTCAGCGGGAGAGAGAATTCTGATTGTAGATGATGTAATCTCGACAGGTGGAACTCTCGAACCCATACTCGCCACTCTTGAGGAGATGGGAGTAATTTTGCAAGACATCGTCATCGCCATCGAGAAAGGTGAGGGACGCGAGAGGCTGGCCAAAGAGCGCCCTAGATGGCCGATTAGGACTCTAGCGCGCATCGATATAATCGATGGTAAGGTCGAGATTCTCGAGTGATCACATGGACTTGGAGCGGCATGATTTCGAGTTGGACGAACTGGTGGAGCGAATCAAGGCCAATGACAACCGATTGGTAGCTCTGCAAGTCCCTGAAGGACTGAAAATGCAGGCACTTGAGATGATGGACTCAATCGAAGATGATTCAGGGGCAAGGGTGATTCTAGCCGCCGACCCATGCTATGGTGCATGTGATCTGGTCCACGATAAGATGCGAATGATGGGGGTGGAGTTAGTCGCACATATGGGGCACAGCCAGATGAACATAGACTCGGGGATGCCAACTCACTTCATTCCGGTGACATACGATGGCGACCCTGAATTGACCCCTGTCCTTTCAATCCTTGAGAGTCACCGTGCTATCGCGCAGTCTCGTCTTGAGTCGGTTGGTGATGAAATCGAGATGGATGAAGAGTCCGCTAAGGATAGGTTCCTAGATGCCGTTGGTAGGGTAGCCCCTCTGTCCGGGGTTAAACTCGGACTAGTTGGTTCGATTCAGCACCTACATCTGCTCGAGGAGTTCAAGGTTAGATTGGAAAACGCCGGTTTTGAAGTTGAGATTCCCGTTGGAGGAAACAGACTGACCTTTCCTGGTCAGGTACTTGGGTGCAATTACTCGGGCGATGATCCATCAATCGGCCACTACTTGTTCCTAGGTTCGGGCGACTTCCATCCTATTGGACTCGTATTGCACACCGGCAAGCCTCTGGCGATGCTCGATCCATATACAGGGGGGGCAACCGAGATGTCGCTGGATCGGGTAGAGCGGATTCTGCGACAGCGCTTCGGCCTGATCAATTCAGTCGATGAAGCAAATTCTTTCGGAATCCTGATTGGAGAGAAGCCTGGACAGATGCGCCGTAATCTAGCCATACGCATGAAGCGACTGTTAGAGAAGCATGGTCGCAAGGGATATCTTCTCGCCCTCGACCATGTCAGTCCCGACCTGATTGACTTCTATCCTGTGGATGCATATGTGAATACGGCCTGCCCGAGAATTGCTATTGATGACTCTGTGAGATATGCCAAGCCACTGATTACTCCATACGAACTCGAAGTAGCCCTTGGAGAGAAGAAGTGGGAGACGGGTTACCAGTTCGACGAGATACCCTAATCTTAGTGCGCGCCGTATATCGCGCATATGTATGGGCGTTGCTCCAAATATGTCTAATAACGATGTGAGCACGAGTCACATGATGGCCGACTACCTCGACAGAATTGGGGCGGGCAAGGTCCTGTTGGATAGGACTCCGTTCTCCTTCGACTGGACACCGCCAATGCTAGTCGGCCGGGATGATGAGTTGCGAGGTCTGGCGTCGATGTTCGTAGGAATCGAGAATCACGGCGTGAGCGGAAGGGCGGTAATTACAGGGCCAGTCGGGTCCGGTAAGACGGTGATGACTCGGCGCTTCGGAGAGGATCTTCAGCGCGCATTAGATGGGCGCAGGAAAATTATCCTTGCACACGTGAACTGCCGCAACCACCCTACTGCATCACAAGTTCTGCAGGAGATTGCAAGATCTCTCGATTCGGGCCATCCAGAGAGGGGTTTCAGTTCAAGCGAGGTAATCCAGTCAATCAGACGTAACCTCGAGGTTCATGACACACATCTCCTGTTAGTGCTCGATGAAGTAGATGTACTGATTCGCAATGACAAAGGGGACCTGATCTACAAACTGCTCAGAATAGATGAGGGGCAGAATAGGCAGGGTTCTGTGTCGATGATTCTGGTCAGCCAGGATACTTCTCTGATCAAACTGTTTGAGCCTGCAATCATCTCTCGTCTTGGGGAGAGTAACATGCTGACTTTGAGCGGATATGGAGAGGGTGCCTTGACTGACATAGCCAGACAGCGCTACGAGGAGGCTTGTAGGTCCGGATCGGTAGATGATGGCGCTCTGGCCAAGATAGGTAGATTCTCGGCCGAATCTGGCGATGCACGCCTAGCCATCGAGCTGCTTGAAGCTGCAATAATTCGTGTTGAAAAGGACGGTAGAGGCGAGGTTCTAGCAGAGGATGTTCACCCCAGTACGCTGCGAGCAGCATCTGTCGAGCCTAGTCAGGTTGATGAGTTAGGAGAGCATCAGAAGTTAGTACTACTCGGCATCTGTAGAAGATTGAAGAAGACTGATGCAGTATCAAGTGGAGACGCGCAGAAGTTGTACAATCTGGTGTGCGAAGAGTTTGGAATCAAACCGCGCAGTTACACTACCTTCTGGAAGCACCTCAAGACGCTGGAAAGCATTGGACTGATTGAATCGCGTACTGCCAATGCATCGGTTGGAAGGGGTAGAACTCAGCACATCACCATGACCAATACACAGCCCGCTCTGCTAGAGAACCGTATTGAGAAGGATTTCCTGTGAATTTCAAACGCCTACGGCGTTTCCGAACCGCTCTTATAGGGGCCTTTAGTCGGGAGGCCGTTCGGAGGTGGTCGTGTGGCAGCAGAGCAGGTCTTCAAGGCAGTAGTGAATGATACCGTCCCATCATCAGGAGGCAGGGCATTCAGCATGGACATAACCGGCTCAAACTACAACCACTTCCTTGGCAAGAAGATTGGTGACTCCGTCGACGGGATGTTCGTTGGAGAAGGCGATAGGACCCTCGGCGGATACAAACTGGAGATTACCGGGGGCTCGGACCTGACTGGAAGGCCAATGAGGCCGGAGCTAGAGGGTAGTGCAATCAAGTCAGTACTGATTACTGCTGGAACAGGCTACAAAGGTAAGAGATACGTCAAGAAAAAGGGCAGAGTCTACCGTTACAAGTATGACGGATTGAGGAAGAGGCGTAGGCTCCGAGGAAATGTAATCAGCCAAGATACTCGCCAAATTAATCTCAAAATCGTCGAATCCGGAAACCGATCTCTCGACGCCATCTTCGGCCTCGTCGAGGAGTCGGAAACCGTCGAGGAGCCCTCTGGAGAAGAGGAGTGATTCGACGGGGTGATTAATCTGGGTAGTCTTCCGAAGCAGCCTGAAGTCAACATTGGTATGGTCGGCCATGTCGACCATGGTAAGACTACTCTGACACAAGCCCTTTCTGGAGTATGGACCGATACACACTCTGAAGAGCGTAAGCGTGGAATAAGCATCAAACTTGGTTATGCCGATACGGCATTCTACAAGACCTCTGATGGCAGATATTATGCTAGAGGAAAGCACCCCGATGGACAGGATGATTTGGACGATGATTTACTCCGAGTAGTCTCTTTCGTGGATGCTCCCGGTCATGAGACTCTGATGGCAGTAATGATTTCCGGGGCATCGATAATGGATGGAGCAATGTTGTTGATTTCCGCTACTGAAAAGTGCCCTCAGCCACAGACTAGGGAGCACCTTGCAGCACTACAGATTGCTGGTATTGAAAATATAGTAGTGGTGCAGAACAAGATTGATATTGTTTCTCGGGAGAGAGCTCAGGAGTCTTATTCTGAAATCGAGAGTTTCTTGGAGGGGACGATTGCTGAATCTGCACCAATCATACCTGTATCAGCGCATCACGATGTCAATCTCGATGTCTTAATTCAGGCAATAGAGGACGTAATCCCGACCCCAGACAGGAGTGGAGATGAATCCGGCCTGATGTATGTGGCCCGCTCTTTCGATGTCAATCGCCCCGGAACTAGGCCCGAAGGTCTAGCAGGAGGCATCATAGGAGGTAGCATAGTAGAGGGTTCATTCAATGTCGGAGATTCGATTCTGATTGCCCCGGGCAGACGTATTCAGTCAGGAGGGAAGACTTCATGGAAGCCCATTCCAACCAGAATTGAGAGCCTTAAGGGAGGAGGTCTAGATTTAGAGTCGGTACACGCAGGTGGACTTTGTGGAATAGCCACTCCGATGGATCCTATGTCAACCAAGGCTGACGAGTTGTCTGGTCAAGTAATGGCAAGAGAAGGAGAGTTGCCCCCAATCTGGGAAGAGTTGAACCTAGATCTCAGATTATTGGAGAAGATGGTCTCTTCCGGAGAGGAAGACGCTGGTTCAATCAGACCTTTGCAGACCAATGAGATGCTGATGATCAATTCCGCTACGGCTACTAGTGTAGGCACCGTTTCTTCAGCGAAGGGTGGCTCTGCAACAATACAGTTGCGCCTCCCCATCTGTGCTAAATCAGGCAGCCGTGTTACACTGTCTCGAAGAGTTGGTTCTAGGTGGCGACTAATCGGGCACGGTTCAATCACTGGGTGATTCTATGGTCGGCGTCTTGGTGGACGCTTGCGGATGGGTCGCACTGGTCGAAGCGCGTCTGAATCTTGATTCCAGTATGGAAGATGTTGTCGGTACGGCAGAACTGAAGTTGCTGGAATGTGTAGATAAGGAAATTGAATCTGTGTCTACGAAGCAGAAAGGCCTACTCCTAGAGTTGCTCAGAAATCGCTGTGAAGTTCTTCGTGACTTAGAAGGGATGAGGCATCCCGATGAGATGCTGATCAGTTTATCCTCTCAGAATGGGTGGCCGGTGTTGACGGTCGATACTGATCTCAAGCGTCTGCTAATAGAGCAAGGAGGGTCGTATATCGAAGTGACTTCGGGGCGATATCTCAGGCTTGTTGAGGCCTAAGGTAGTGTGAATAATCGATCGTCGCCATGCCCATCCAGTAGGCCAATTCGAACTGCTGCATCCAGCCAGGCGTGTGAATAATTGATAGCTCCAAAGGCCCGTACTAGGTCTCCTTCATGCATGAAGTGCCTTGCATCTGATGCATAATCATCACACATCCTAAGCATCGATTCGAGTCTTTCCGCATCTGCTCCTACAATTGCGATAGGGGTTGCTTTAGATCTGGCCTCCTCGGTCAAAGTGAGATACTTCTCCACCAGTTCGATTGAGACTGTAGTTTCGGACATGTGGGCACCTAATTCATTCCGAGTTCGGCGGAGGCGCCGTCGCTGAGTTTGAACAGTCGTGTCCTACCCTGCTTCCTGACTGAAAGAAGGCCAGCTCGACGAAGTCCGTTGAAAATCTGAGATAGTCTGGTTCTGCCAACTTCTAATACGGCTTGTAGCTCGGCATCAGAAGGAGAGACTTCCCTTCCAGCAGCCGCCTCAAGAATTGTTCTCTCGTTATCCGAGATTGATACGGCTTTGGACCTATCAAATGGCTCGTCGGGTTCCCAACTAGGGCCAAACTGGACAGGGATATTTGGGGGCAGGGAAGTAGTCGGTGCTACAGTTTCTGATTCGGGCTCCTGGTCATCGAACTCGGGAGTATGTTCCAAGTCGAACAGAGGTTTCTCGGGCTCCGGTGTCGCTGGTACCTCGGGAATTGTCCCTAGACTTGGATCGGCAGTCCAAAGTGCTCCTTCATCAGACATCACAGAGACTTCTTCAGCAGGAGTGATTGAAGTATCCGGAAGGGCTTGGGATTCGAAAACAGGTTCTGGTTCTTGGTTTGTTGACCTACTTGTTGATGGAACGAATGGCTTGGGCTCGGGATTTGCAATTGTTACAGGTGTCCCATCGGGCTCTTTGGGCATTTCGTCACCAGTGATTACAGTTCTATTCAGTAATCCGCCAAATGCCCCAAACACAGGAGAACGGGACTGTTCCTCAGAAGCATCGACGATTGGGACAAAAGAATCCAATGTTCCTTGGCCATCTTCTGGAGGATTGGATGGTTCAGGGGGCTCGGATTTAGTCCAATCATCCTCAACTTCAGGGATTGTCTCGTCCCAATCTGATTTGTCTACAGGCTCTGGGTCATCTTCCCACATGTCTTCAGGCTCGACATCCCAGTCGTCGGAATCCTCGGAAACCAGTCCTTCGTCCTCCCAATCTTGGTCTGATTCGGTTGTCTCTGGATCCTGAATAGGCTCGTCTAGCTCAATTTCGCGCTCAAATGGTATCTCTGGAGTATCGTCAATCCTGCCACTCCACGACATTAGCGTCTCCAGTGTCCCTTCAGAGCCATTTCCTCTACGCTCATCCAATAGGTCTCTGCATAGTTTTACTACATCACGTGGATGACCTCCTGTACGTTCCATCATTGCACCCATTAGTCGTGGATTGATTACCCACTTCTCACGAGCCTTTCTACGAATTAGATTGTCCGCAAGTTGTTGTATCTCAGACTTGGAGAAATCTCCAAGATTCTCTATATCGTATGCTTCAACAACCTCTTTGTCGAGCGATTTCAGTTGTGAAGGGGTCGCAGTAACGATGACTAGGGCCCTTAGCCTCTGCAGTAGAGGAGTTATTCTAGTCAGAAGATCGTTGAGAGGGGTCGAAGTAGGATAATCAAGTGCAATCAAAGGCAACGGCCCCGTATCTTTGTCTAGAATTTCGACTAGTGATTCGCACATTCGTGATGTGGTCCGGGGGACATCATAACCCACAAAATGTACTGAAATCTCATTTAGAATCGAGTTGACTGGGTCTGTCTCGGGCCAGAACTGACTGACAAGCTTATGCCTGACTTGAGAGGAAAGTGCATTCACCATCGAGGTCCTCCCACTCCCGGACTCGCCCACCAGCAGAATGTTTCTGGGAGACTCTGAGATGATGTGTTCACGCAGCCTAATCATCAGAGAATCTCTGCCGACCAGGTCCTGGGCCCTTGACGGTTCAATCGGGCGATGATCGAAGGGGTTGCCCCTCAAAGGAGGTAAATCCAGCATTGAGACCGCCTCTGAAATCATAACCTCAGCAGCGTATTCAATCATTCTTAATGTTCACGTATTCTGACGCTTTCAACAGGGCGATTTAACGGGTTTTTTTGGAATTCCGGGTTGTTTCCCCCTTACCATTTCCTCACAGTACAACGAAACAATTCCACATGGATTAACGCTTTGTTAACGCTTTAATGATGCGTTAATGATGCGTTAATGGCCAAATTAACGCTTTGAAACGTCCATTACAAGTACATCTAGTGGCCTCCATAGCAGTCGGGTGGCTTGTTCGCAAACAGTTAGAAGCCATATTGGCCGGGGTGCAAATGATACCATGCCAGTAGACAGCAGTCGCCTAGAGGGATTCTACAAGCTATCAGTTTCGGAACGTAGAGAGATGTTAGCAAATATAGCAGGCCTAACTCCTGAGCAGGTTGAGGCTTGGTCTTCTAGCGGAGAACTCTCTGAAGATGCCGCAGACAGGATGATTGAGAATGTGGTTGGCACATACTCCCTACCCATTGGAGTAGCAACCAACTTCATCATCGATGGAGATCACTACCTTGTGCCTTTCGTACTAGAAGAGCCTAGTGTAGTTGCGGCTGCTAGTAACATGGCGAAAAGATGTCATGATAGAGGTGGCTTTACATCAAACAATGATGATCCAGTAATGATTGGTCAAATCCAAGTCGTCGAATGCGATGATCCTGCTTCAGCAATGGGAGAAATTATTGGTAATAAACAGGAATTGATTGATTCTTGTAACGAAGTTGATCCAATTCTAGTCAAATTTGGAGGCGGTTGCAGAGATATCGAGGCCAGAATCATCGAAACCGAATCGGGCCCCATGGTGATTGTACACATTCTAGTCGACTGTAGAGATGCAATGGGCGCGAATGCAGTCAATACAATGGCTGAAACCATTGCCCCCAAGATTGAGGGGATGACTGGTGGAACGGTTATATTGAGAATAATCAGTAATCTAGCAGTCCACAGATTAGCCAGAGTTAGTGCAGTTTTCACTCCTGAAGAGATGTCTGACAAGGGCGATTCTACCCAGGGGTCTGAAGTGATTGATGGAATACTGCAAGCGTACCATTTTGCCAAGGCTGACCCATTCCGTGCGACTACTCACAACAAGGGAATAATGAATGCAATCTCTGCAATCGCAATTGCATGTGGGCAGGACTGGAGGGCGATTGAGTCGGGGGCCCACAGTTATGCATCACATGAGAGAATATACGGTTCACTAACTCACTGGGAAAGAGATGAAGATGGTAGCCTAGTGGGCTCAATCGTATTACCGATGGCTGTTGGGCTAGTCGGAGGGGCTGTGCGCGTCCATCCTGCAGCACAGGCAAATGTGGCATTGCTGGGAATTAACACCGCAGATGAGTTGGCCAAGGTCATGGCAGCAGCAGGACTTGTTCAAAACCTAGGGGCTCTCAGGGCTCTTGCTACAGTTGGCATCCAAGCGGGACACATGAAATTGCACGTCCGAAACATGGCTGTTACTGCAGGAGCAGAGGGTAGCGAGGTCGATACTGTGGCTGCTAGGCTCAGGGCACAGGGTGGAAGAATCACTCAGAAGGCCGTAGAAGAGGAGTTGGCTAAACTCCGCTCCGAGTGATTACTCGGCCTCTAGTGAGTCCTCACCGGCCGATTCCTCTGAGAACTCGTTGATTGACAATTGTTCTTCGGGTGCTAGCGAGGCAGCCAATTGGGCACTTGTGAGTCCCATCTTCTCTGCTTCCTGCCTAAACCAAGAGCGTACCTTCCTGTACTCGACCTCTGGGCAGCCAAAATATTCAGCGAACCTGCGTGTTGTGGTCAGCCTTCGAGTTAGGCCGTCTCTTCTGCGGTCTAACAGGCCCATCTTGGCGAGATCTCTGACATGCTCGTAAGCTCGTTGCCCGAGCATATCGACCAACTGAGACTGCGCCATGGGTTGGTGATAAGCCACCAATGCGGCGGCCGGGAGTAGCCTCTGTGGGATGTCGGCTCTGAAAGATTCAGGTAAATGAGGAGAAAGTCCTGGTCTGACTTCGAATATCCATCTGCCGGCAACATCTGATAATTGCAGGGCCGAATCTCTTCGTCTGCGAATGGTTGACTGTAACTGTCGAAGTGAGCCTTCAACTTCGGAAACCGGTTTTTCGAGTAACTCGGATAGTTCCTCCACTGACATCGATCTGCCGGCCCCGAATAGTATTGCTTCAAGAATAGTGGAAAGTTCTGGATCAGACAAGTTCTACCGCCTCCGGAATCTTTGGCTTGGGATTGAGCCTGAGTGATAGGGTGGTGAAGTCATCATCCTCGCCCCATAGATCTCTGAGAGTTATCTCGCCGTTCCTACCGCCCTTCTGCTTGAGATCTACGAACCCTCTGTTGGTTAGGAAGAGGGCTGAGATGAGTGCTGCCACTTGCGCCTCGGCTTCGGCTTCCTCCAAGGGAACTCCGTCCCCTATCGACTTCGAAGTTAGATCTTCAACGAGTAACTTCAGAGAAACCGGTTCTCCTGCATCGGAGCGAGATTTGAGAGACTCCCACGTCCTCTGTAGGTCACCCTCTAAATCTTCGATGTGTAAACTGCCGCTGAATCTCTCTCTCGCCCTCTCATGGGCTTCCCGCCTTTCCTTAGCAATCTCTTCACGCAACCTCTGTTCAGCGGCCAATCTACCTGCATCCTGCAGACCCATTAGTAATTCGCCGAGGGTTACTGGACGACTTTCATCTCGATGAATTCGACCTTCGAACATCTGAGGCAGAGTCTCGGCTGCAGCCCCAGAGAGTACTCCAACGGAGAAGTTGTAGTCAGCGTCATCGAAGTCGGCCTCCCAGCCTCCATCGAATTCCCAGACTTCTTCCTCTTCTTGCTCAAAGGCCCTCTCTTGCCGATCGAGTAGTGAAGCGGCTTGGCCTCGCAGTATGCACCAGGCCATCCTGACTAGTCTGCCGCATGTTGGTAAATCGATATTCTCGGCCTCTTCGATCCTATGATTGAACATCTCAATGAACGTGGATAGATCTACATCCCACGGATCTAAATCTGAAGATTGGAACAACTGGAAAACAAGTGCTACCGATCTGTCGAACGGGTCAATCAGAAACTGGTGCTCAGCCTCCTCTAGCAATGAGAGTTCAACCAATCTGTCGAGATATTTGCTGGTCTCAAGATCGGCCTCGCCATCTAGCATGCTAGAGACGATTTCGTCCCTCATTGCATTCCCGTCAAAGACGGTCATGACTCTGCCTCCTTTTGCAGTTCCTCAGATACTTCAGCCTCGGCCTCTGGCTCTTTGGCTAACACGGATTCCCTCTCTTCTATGTCCTCGGTCCATTCTTCTGCCCTTTCTCTGAGAGAATCCATCGTGTCGACCTCGGTTTCATCGTCTGTGACTTCTTGGCCCTCTTCGATTTCTACTCCTGCTCGGTCAGCGAGACCGCCTAGGCTCTTGGGAGTGCCCAGAGGTTCGGGCGCCCTGGGCATGTTCTCAGGGTCCGGAAGTTCGGGCATAGATTCCTTGTCAGCTGCCGACTCTTCCTGTGCCTTGCGCTCAGCCTCAAACTGCTCTCCCATCTCTAGAGCACTAGCCCTATCGAAGTCAGTAATTAGTCGGCTTCTACCGTCTCCGGCATGAGTCACACCGACATGGTGGTCAGCTAGAGTGAGTGTAACCTTGCGCAGAGTAACCATCAGGAATTGTGCCCTTTGACTACGCATCCTGCACAAGGTGGCTATTCTCTCGGCATTGAATGGATCAAGATTCTGATCTACCTCGTCAAGATAGTAGAACGGACTGGGCTCGTAGTCCTGTAGTGCGAAGATTAGTGCCAAAGCAGCCATTGATTTCTCACCCCCAGAGAGCATGCTCCTGCGAGTTTTCTTGCTCTTTCCAGGAGGAACACAATCCATCTCCATCCCGCCTTCGAACGGATTCTTCGGATTCTCCATCCGGAGACTACCGCTGCCTCCAGGCTGCAAAATCTCGTACACCTTGGAGAAGTTCTTGTCTACATGATTGAACACCGCCATGAGACGTGTCTTTCTCTCTGACTCAAGTTGGTCAGATAGTGAAATCAGCTGGTCTCTCCTTGATCGAAGTAGTGTTGTGTCTTCTGCGAGTGCGGCGATTCTCTCTGCTGTGATATCATACTGCTCTATAGCGAGCATATTGACATCGCCGAGTTGGCCGAGACGGCGTTCGAGCCCCTGCACGCTCTTTTCCGCCTCGGCCACTGTCGGCAGATCTACATCGGCCGGTGGGATTTCGATTCCTGCGGCAGTCAATTCAGCCACAATCTCATCCACTGCCGCTCTCTTCTGCTGGATTTGTCCGTTTAGTTCCTCAATTCGGGAAGATAGAGTCTCTCTCCTCTGAGACAAATTGTCCAATGAAGCCCTGAGGATGGCCCTCTCGTCAACAATCTCATCCCTGCGCTCATTGAGTGCCTTCTGTTCCTCGTCAAACTGGGATGCTTGCTCTCTAAGATCATCTAGTTTCTCTGTTGCCTCCGCAATACTATCCTTGAGTGCTGTGATTCGGCCCTCAGCCTGTGTGACGATGGATAGTTTCCTATCTATCTGCTTGGAGATGTCTTCCACCCTTTCAGTTAGGATTGTAATCCTCTCATTCGAGCTTGAAATGGCAGACTCTGCTGCGAGTCTATGGCGCTCTGCTTCGGTCATCTTACGCTCTGCATCTCGAAGCTTCTTGGAAAGGTGATCAGGGGCGTGGTCCTGCAGAGCCTGTGCGGCCCCAGCCCTTTCCTCCAGTACCGAGTCGAGTGCTTCCTTGGCCTCGGCAGCAGCCCGCTTGGCCTCGGTATTGGCCTTCTGATGATTCTTGAAGTCGGAGATTGCTGATTGGACCTTCTTTCGAACCTCCTCAACATCCTTCTGAGCCCTGTCCATGTCAGATTTCCAGTTACGTGCCTGTAGGGCCTTGTCTGAATCATCTAGACCATGGATTCGATCTCTAAGGGACTGCTGGTTATTGCGCAACTCCCTGAGCGCCGCTTCAACTGTGGAGAAGATTAGGTTCGCTTCTTCAACTGCGGCTTCGAGACGATCTAGGCTGCCAGAAACAGAGCCGCCACCAAAGGCGTTCGAAGTGTTCTTGGTAGCCGAGCCGCCGGTCATGGCTCCTGAACTCTCAATGAGTGAACCATCGAGTGTAACCATTCTGACTCCGCCCATATTCCTCCTTGCTACTTCCATCGAGTTGACAACCAGGGTGTTCCTGCTCACATATCTTACAGCAGTGTCAATCTCAGGGTCGTACTCAAGCAAGTCGTGGGCGAAGCCGACAACACCTGGGTTGTTGGCTACTATCAGAGAGCGGCCTCCGGGCCGATTAATGCTGAGTTTGTTCAGAGGAAGGAAGGTTGCCCTGCCTCCTCCGTTCTGCCTCAGCCATGCAATGCACTTGGCTGCGACGTCATCATCGTTGACTACGATACTCCTGAGACCTCCGCCTAAGGCCACTGCTAGAGCTTCTTCATGAGCGCTGTCCTTAGGGGCTGTGAGCTCACCCAGAGAACCTAGAATTCCCTTGATCTCTCCACTCTGCCTAAGTTTGGCTAGAGCGGCTAGTGTTATGGCTGAGCCTGGTGCCTTGGTCCTCTCTTCCTGTCGAACTCGGGCCCGACTTAATTCGCGCTCGGACTCTCTCACCCTAGTCTCGGCTCTGTCCCTATCTCCTGCGAGTTCGGATTCCTGCTTCTGTAGGCGACGTAGTTCCTCTGCTAGGGATGTTCTGTCCTCCTGTGGGTTTTCACTCTGTAGATCTTCTCCGACGAGTTCAAGGTCATCGCGGACCATAGTGGCCTCCTCAAACATCTCCTCAAGGTCGGCGAGTTTGCTGGAGGCGAGTTGTTCCGTCTGCTCGGCCCGGTCTGCTGCAAGTCTCTTCCCTGCATATTCAGACTGAGCCGTGTCGACTTTGTCGGAAATGAGACCTAGTGCACGCTTGAGGTCACGTCCGTGCTTATCTCCCGACTCGATTGCCTGCCTTGCTTCAGCCTCCTCATTGAAGGCCTCCTCAATTGCAGTTTGAGAGTCAGTGAGTTTTTGTTGAGCGGTCTCTAGAGAGGAGCTTGCATCTGACTGTGCCTGCTGGGCCCTCTCCAACTCCTTGCCAAATTATTCGGCCTCTGAGTTGGCTAAGTCGATTGCTTCCTCTTGGTCAGCAATCCTGTCCCCTCCAGTCTCCATTTCAATTTCGTACTGGCGAATGGTCTCCAGCAGTTGCTTGGCATCGCCACTCATGATCTCATTGATTTCAGACTCAACCCTGACCATCTCCTCGTCTAGCGAAAGTAGTGATTTGTTGCCTTCAGTTACCTGACTGCCAATCTCATCGATCTCGCCCATATAGCGAGTCCTCTCCTCTCCGAGTAACTCAACATCTTCCGATCTGTTCCTGTGTCTAGATTGATGGAGAATGATTCTAGAAGCGTCGAGATCGTCCTGAAACTGCTTGAACTTTAGTGCCTGCTCGCGCTCCTTGGACAGACTCTTCAATCGATTCTTCTGGTCATCCTCAAGAATGCCAATGGTCTCGATGCTGTGCTCGACATGCTTTCTCTGTGTATTGGACTTCCTAATTTCATCATCGTAGGCGGTGACTCCGGCTACATCCTCGATAATCTTCCTTCTATTGTATGCAGTCATGGTCGCCAGACTGGTGACGTCACCCTGCTTGACGATATTGTAACCTCCAGCCCTCAGACCAGCCTCAGCGAGTACTCTTCTCATCTCGGTAGCAGTGGATGGTTTGTCTCCAATTCGAAACGCTGAGATTGGCGCCCCCTTCCTACCTAGTTTGACAGTCCGAGTAAAACTGACCTCATCGGAATCTATTCTCAATCTCCTTCTGCCTGTCTCGTCAGGCTCGTTGTTGAATACCAAGGTAGCAGTCATGTGCTTGGCTGGCCTACCTCTCTCGCCACCGTTGAAAATCAGTTGAGTCACGTTCGATGCTCGAAGAGACTTGGTTGACTTGGGGCCTAATACGAATTCCAAAGCATCCAGTGTGTTTGACTTGCCTGAACCATTGGGCCCAGTGATCGCGGTGAATCCCTCTTCTAGAGGTATGGTTACTTCGCCACCGAATGATTTGAAGTTCTCAAGTTCCATTCGTATAAGATGCATCCCCTCACCCCTTCGCCGTACGAATTATCGCCGACGACATTCGCGCCCTCCCTTTCTGTTCGCCTATGAATGTTGAGGCTGTCATAGGCGCAGCACAGCGATTACTAAGGGTGTGTAAAATCGCCGTGGATTAGTCGAATTCCGAGGAGATTTCGATGCCACTGATTAGGGCGTGAAGCATTTCATTCCTTGGAGTTGGAACCCCTACAGACTCTCCCATCTCGACAACGGCGCCACACAAGTGATCTACCTCAGTCTTCCTCCCTGCCATGATATCCTGCAACATTGAGCATCTGTTGTCGGCAGTGTTTGCAGCAACCTCCCTAAGCAAGTCATCCATATCTAACTCTGAGAGATCAGCTCCGGAGGCTGTTGCAACTGTCGCAGCCTCGTACATCGCCGAGATTGCTTGGGTCCACAGTTCAGGCACCTCAAGTAGGGCTCCATTTCGAACTCCGGCTATAGAGCAAACTGGATTGATTGCCACATTGACTAGTAGCTTTTTCCAGATTGACATGTTAATGTCCTGTGACCATTCTGGAGACAGTCCTGCTTGGTCGAGAAACCCGATCAATCGCTCGGCATTTGCTGATGGTTTCGATTCATCGAGTGAACCAATGGTGATGCTGCCTCGGCCGACCCAATGAGTGCCCATGTTGTCTCTCCATGCTCCATGGGTGGTAATTCCGCCTAGTGTCCTTTCTCTACCGAGACGATGAGCGAGAGTTTGGGCGTGGCCCATCCCGTTCTGTATGCTAATCGCTACTCCATCTTGTGTCAGAATCTCCTCAGCAATTTGCGCGAGCACAGGTGTCGAATCGGCTTTGCCACAGATGAATGCTGCATCGCAACTATTCGTGATCTCTTCTGGGACTGGTCCTGACTCACTGTCGATGGTCTCGAATCTCTCCGGGGGGATGGCCTCAATCGGACCCTCTGGAGAAAATAGTACCAAGCCCATCGAAGAGAGATTGCTGGCTGAATTACCTCTTGATATAGCAACCAAGTCGCAGTCCGTATCCGATAGTGCCCCCAATAGGACTCCACCGATTGAACCAACTCCCAGTACTGCAATTCTCACTCAGCGACCCCCGTGGAACGAGCAGAGAAGTGTAGGGTGATTTCCTCGTCTTCGACGCTAATCCAAGATGTCCAGATTGCCGCAGTAGTTTCTTCTACAGAGATTGTAACTAGGGCTTGTGAATTTGGAGCTATCTCAGAAGGGTGGGAAACTCCCCAATTGTCCCAAGTCACAGCGTCTCCGACCCAATCTACTGAGACATAGAAGGTGGTATTCTCTCTGTTCACAATTCTCAATTCGCCCTCAGAAAGTTGTGAGTTTGGAGCGCTTGACTCAACCACCACATCTGGACCTTTGATGACTTGGTAAGCCGAAATAAGAGCAGTGTCATCACAGACTGCTAACCAACCACCGGTCGAAAATCTCAGAGTTCCATTACCGGGGCCTGTTTCAGAGATGGCGATTGCCGATCTGTCTGCAAGATCCCTGCTCCAGTTCTCACCCGTATCGACATCGGCTATCGCACTTGATGAGGGACAGAATACCGAACCTGACTCTCCGCGGACAATCGTGTATCCCTCTTGTGGGCCAAACCACTCTGGAATTGGCCACTCTTCTCCAGAGACGTGTAGGTTAGGCAAAGTATTCTCGATTGACATTAGAAGAGTCTCTTCTGATTGGTTTTCCCTGTGTAGAGTGATCAGAGGGCCGACGACAAGGTGCTGATTATCACGTTCAGGGAGCGATTGGATTGCACCCACCTGCCCTCTCAGACATAGGTCATGTGTACCTCCTGCGAGTGAGGTTTCATTCTCAAACGACCAGAATGGATTCTGATTGCTCAGATTAACATAATCTCCCTCGGAGACGCTCAACTCTACACAGATTCTAGGGGTCGAAGTATCTTCCACCATAATCCAGAGAGGATCCACAGAAGAAGTTGTATCGGCTGCTCTGAAAAGAATTGAGTGCTCGGAAATATGGCCATCAACATCGATTAGTACTAACAGCCTGAAAGTCAGATTGGAAGGTTGGGTAGTATCCCTAGACAATTCGATTTGCACGCTCTCTGATGACGCTTGGGTGATGTCGTCAAACCTGCAAACCCCTCGTTCATCAAGGCATTCTGAATTAACCTGCCAGCCGGCATTATTCGCACCCTCTATTCGCATCTGGAGCCATCCAGATACGGGCATTATTCCTTCAGGTTCTAGAGGTAATTGGAGTTGTACGATTTCCTCGTCAAAAGTCATCGATACCGGCCAGTTCTCAGTCAAAAGGCCCTCGTCCCAATCTTCTATCTGAGAGCTTGGTTCAAGACCGGGATAACCTAGCAGCAGTATCGCGATGGTCAGAGTGGCAATCTGACGCATTGGAATTACATCGAGGCTGGCATATTCGTCAACAACGAAAGGTTCTGGCATCTGCTCTGGGCTAAATCTGCGCCATGCAGCGATGGCTGCAAGTAGTAGCCAAGGCCAGTACTCGGTAGAGATGAATATCAGGAGCACGATGCCCAGTGTCGAGATGAAAATTGAGGTTTGGTTGCGGTCGTCCTGCATATCTCTTGGCCCGACAATTGAATGCAGTATCCGATCCCCAGGGAATCCCGGGATTGGCAGCAGAAGTGCCCAGCCGACAATTGAGAGTGCGATACCAGCTAGGCCTGTTGGGTGAATCCACTGCAGCCTGAGCGTAGCGTGAGGCTCGACTAGAATAGAGGACAGTACTTCCGAAATTAGGTTTAGATCTACTGCGACCGGAGATGACTCATACATTGGTGGCTGAAATGAAGTCAGGCCAAGGCCGATTACAGTCAGCAAAGTTCCGCAGAAGAACATCACAGCTGGAGCTGTAAGTTCAATCATTCCGAGGGCTCTACGGTTCGGGATAGGATGCAGGTCGGTTCGGTTTTGCCCAATCGCAGAGACTAGACTAAACGGCCACTCAGGAGAAAATACTGGTAAAGCAAGAGGGATAAGGTGCGAATTCTCGACCTCGAATGCTTTTGCCACGAATATCCGAGCATAACTTGCCAGTAGTACTGAACCAATCACTGGGAGAGTGAAAAAGACGAATGCAGTCTCTAGTATGTAAGAGTCGAATGGTTGTTGACCGGGTTCCATAGAGGAAATCCAGAGTGAGCCAGACAGAGTCGTGAACGAGACAGCTAAGAGCCAGACCAAGGACTGCTGCCAAGAAGGCATCACGACGGGCTGAGTTGGAAGGGAACCTATCGACATAATCGGAGGGTTTCCCTCATCCAATACTGCAATCAGGCTCAGTGACTTGAGATGTCGGTTCAGAGATACTAGGCACTCACTAGGGTCTATCCCGTCTCTACCATTCACTTCCCAAGACAATTCCGACACTCCTTGCCCTCCAAGCAGGAAGTATCTGCTACAGATGACTTCTAGGAGTTCCCTGTCCCCCCAAGTCTCAGTATCGAGAAGATGGATTGTAGTCTCCGACATGGTGTCACCTTGTTACATGGCCGGGGTAGGTCTGATTTGACCCCTCGCACGTGCGTACGGCGAACTTTGTTCGCCGTATCACTTGTTCTTGAAGCGCTTGAGACGGAATGTTTCCTCGCGTTCCATCTCCTCAAGACGTAGTTGGATGAAGTTCCGAGCCTCTTCCATTTGAGGGATAACGACATACTCCAAGGCGTTGACTCTACGCTTGGTTGCCTCGATTTCGACGAGTAGTCGCTTGAGCGTTCCTTCCATCTCGGCAGCCTTGACAATCTTCTCAATCAGAACCGAGTAAGCATCGGATGCCTCGTCGATATATGCAGAGCCTCCGATCAAACCGGTCCCGCGCTCATCGATGCTTGTGGTTAGATTGGTACCTTCCACATTTGGCACCACTACTCCCATGATGTTACGTCGGCTGACGGTGACCTCGGGGTGTCTAGAGATTGCGATTGCGGCACTCTTGACAGCTAGGCCGCCCTCGATGGCACTAGCGAGGCTGATTGACTGAACTGCCTCACGGTAGGTTCCGACTAGTCCCTCTCTTGCCTCGATCATTTCAGAGAGTAGTGTCCTGAACTCATGAAACAGGCCGTCGCGCTTCATCTTGAGGAGATTGTATCCATTTTGAGTCTGCTTGATGCGTCGCTTCAGGTTGATCAACTCAGACCTGGTTGGCTTGACATCGAGCGCCATGTTCTACCTCCTAATTCCTTGACTTGTTCACGACTTCTTCTCGGTCGGATGGTACTTGTCGATCCACTTCTGGTCAAGTCTGACCAGATACTTGGTGTCGATGTTGGTTAGCAAGTTCCAAGCGAGGTCCAGAGTACCTTCGTCAATTGAACGGTCCTCGTCACGACTCTGTCTGAGGAACTGGTCCTCGAATATGTCAGCGAACTTCAACAACTGAAGGTCACGCTCGTTTAGTGCATCTTCACCGACAATCGCAACAAGACCTCTCAACTCCCTTCCTCCCGCATACGCGGCGTAAAGTTGGTCGGAGACCGATTTGTGGTCTTCACGGGTCTTGCCCTCGCCGATTCCAGCGTTCATCAGTCTCGACAGAGATGGTAGAACATTGATTGGAGGATAGATGCCCTTTTGGTGCAACTCTCTGGAAATCACAATCTGGCCCTCGGTGATGTATCCGGAAAGATCCGGAATCGGGTGGGTGATATCGTCCCCAGGCATGGTCAGAATAGGGAACTGTGTGATGCTCCCTTTCTTACCCTTCACCATACCTGCCCTCTCATACATCATCGCTAGGTCAGTGTACATGTATCCGGGGTATCCACGTCTTCCGGGAACCTCCTCACGGGCAGCTCCAATCTGACGTAGAGATTCACAGTAGTTGGTCATATCAGTGTAGATAACCAGTACGTGGTAGTCGTGCTCGAAAGCGAGGTACTCCGCGGCAGTTAGAGCCAATCTTGGAGTAATCAGCCTCTCTACGGCTGGGTCGTCTGCTAGGTTGACGAATAGCACAGCGTTCTCCAGCGCTCCGGTTCTCTCCAAATCATGCACGAAGAAGTTGTACTCCTCGGCGGTGATTCCCATTGCACAGAACACCACAACGAAGTCGTCATCGCTACCCACAAGTCTTGCCTGTCGGGCAATCTGCAGAGCGATGTCGTTGTGAGGTAGACCGGATGCCGAGAAAATCGGCAGTTTCTGGCCACGCACTAGGCTGGTACAGGCGTCGATAGCCGAGATTCCAGTCTGAATGAACTGTTCTGGGCTCTCACGGCTGTATGGGTTGATGGCCGCACCGATGATGTCGGCCATGTCCTCTGCGACAATCTCGGGCCCGCCATCTCTTGGCTTACCCGCACCATCTAGGATACGTCCGATTAGTCCCTTGCTGACTGGGAGTCTGAACACATCTCCTAGGAACTTGACTCCGGTCTGTCTGTCTACGGACTCGGTTCCCTCGAACACCTGCACAATGACCTTATCATCGCTTGTATCGAGTACCTGTCCATTCTTCATCGAGCCATCAGAGAGTCGTAGTTGAACGATCTCGTTGTAGGCTACTGGCTCTGTCTTCTCAAGGAAGACCAATGGCCCCTTGACATCAGTAATTGTTCTGTATTCCTTTCCACTCATTCATGGCACCCCCTTAGTTGTCCTCCATAGTCCCGGCAATCTGCTTAGACATCTCGCCGAGTAATTCGCCAATGCGTTCTGAATAGCCCTCTTCGAACCGTCCCCTCATCAGGTCAGTTCGCGCGGGCACGTTGACTACATCCTCGAGTCCGGCCCCTCCGGCCATTGCCTTCTCAGACTCTTCTTGGAAGGTCAGGATGGCCTTGGCCATCTCATATTGCAGGCCGAGTTGGCTGAAAGTGTCGACCTCGTGGAATGCGTTCTGCTGGAGGAAGAACTCGCGAATCATTCGAGCGACTTCAAGCGTCAGTTGCTGGTCCATTGGTAGTGCGTCGGATCCGACCAACTGTACGATTTCCTGTAGTTCAGCCTCGACTTGCAGTAGACTGCTAATCTTGGTTCGAACCTCAGGGAAGTCGCTGGCGATGTTGTCTCTGTACCACTGGTCTAGAGCCTGTGGATACAGACTGTATGAACTCAGCCAGTTGATTGCAGGGAAGTGCCTCTGTCTTGCTAGACCAGCGTCTAGACCCCAGAATACCTTGACGATTCTGAGAGTACCTTGGCTAACCGGCTCGGAGATGTCTCCGCCTGGAGGAGAAACAGCACCGATAACGGAAACAGAGCCGTCGTCTCCGCCAAGAGTCTGAACACGACCTGCGCGCTCGTAGAACTCGGCTAGTCGGCTTGATAGGTAAGCAGGATATCCTTCCTCACCTGGCATCTCTTCTAGACGTGAAGAAATCTCACGCATGGCTTCCGCCCATCGGCTTGTCGAGTCGGCCATGAGTGCCACATCGTATCCCATATCTCTGAAATACTCGGCGATGGTAATCCCGGTGTACACAGATGCTTCACGCGCGGCGACCGGCATGTTGGATGTGTTGGCAATCATCGTTGTTCTATTCATCAGAGGTTTGCCGGTGTTTGGGTCGGTGAGATGGGGGAACTCAGTGAGAACCTCAGTCATCTCATTACCGCGCTCACCGCATCCGATGTAAACTACAATCTGAGCGTCTGACCATCTAGCCAGTTGCTGCTGAGTAACCGTCTTTCCGGCACCGAAAGGACCGGGTATACCAGCTGTGCCGCCCTTGGCTAGAGGGAACAGGAAGTCGAGAATCCTCTGGCCAGTAATTAGTGGGACATCTGGGGCGTTCTTCTGTAGGAATGGTCGTGGTGTTCTGACCGGCCACTCCTGCATCATAGCAATTTCAGTGCCATCTTCTAGAGTACACACAGTAGTCGTGATATCAAACTCACCGGACTCGATGCTAGCAATCTTGCCGCCGTGTCCGGGAGGAACCATGATCTTGTGCTCGACGGTCTCAGTCTCTTGCACGAATCCTATCACGGAGCCGCCTGAGACTTCGTCACCCGCCGAAGCTGTAGCGTTGAACTCCCACTTCTTGGCGAGGTCAAGGCCATCGGCATCGACACCACGTGTGATGAACACACCCATGGTCTCCTCTAGGTCCTCTAGAGGTCGCTGAATCCCGTCATAAATCTGGGTCAGCAGTCCAGGTCCCAGTTTGACGGACAGGGTCTGACCTGTCCTGACTACTGGCTCACCCGGCCTTATGCCCGAGGTCTCCTCATACACCTGAATGACCGATTGGTCACCGTGCAATTCAATCACTTCTCCCATCAGACCCTCGTCGCCGACGCGTACCACTTCGTACATTCTCGGCGAGATGCCGACGGCCGTAACGACCGGACCTGAGATTCTGTAAATCAATCCACTTTCTTCACTCATTTTTTCCACTTCCTTATCCTGTATTTGAGGAATCTACTTCCAAAGGTCCACTCCTAGAGCAGCCTTGATGGACTCACGGAGGGTATTGTCCTCCTCAGTCCCAATGCCCAGTACTGTGGGCGTGATGCTGTCGGTCATACGCTGTCTCAGCTTGTCCGGCATGCGCATGAGGTCGGCAGAATCAGTAACGATGATTCCGACCTCCTTCTCGTCGAGCAGTGTTCGAAGAGTTTTGCTCATCTCTTCGTCGTTGCTCGGATTGTGCAGGCGTGTAATGCCTGCTAACTGGAATCCAAGTGTGAACTCGGGAGAGCCTACTATCACTATCTCCACCTATCTCACCTCAGAATGTCATGTGCGCTTCGATTACGTCGTCTGGTAGACCTACTGCCTTGCCGCGCACCAGCAGGCGTAGATTCTGTACTTCGATTACCTTGCTCTCTAGGTAGTAAATGACAGGGAATGCCGATAGAGGATTCAGATGACTCATTCTTCTCATGTCCGACCTTCTCTCTTCGGCCAGATAACTGACCACTGGATCGAATCCACCGTATTTGTTGGATTCCTCGATTTTCTCTTCGAGCTCAGTCGTGTCCATGATGGAGCGCCGTAATACTTCCACCAGGGCGTCTTGGTTATCGGCCTCGGCTGCCGACTTCAACAGACTGCCTTTGAGAGCGCTTCCACCATCAAGCATGGCGTCCATTCGCTGCTCCGAGGGCAAATCTTGCCTCAGCGCGCGTAGTAGATTGACGATGTTTCGGTGGTCAATCTCCTTGCGCAAATAGCCCAGTAGAAGGCTGTGCCCGAGTCCACTCAATTTCAATTCAGTGATGGCTTCTCTGTAGTAGTGCCTGTCGAGAGTATCCTCGTATTCCTGCAAGCGCGCGTCAGCGTCCATGTCGGAGATTGCTGAGCCCCAAGGAGTGCCACGCATCGCTGCTGCGACATCCACAAGAGTCTCGCTTTGTCTGGCAATCTCAATCCAGTCTACATTGAGTTCATTCTCATCGGGTAGAACTGAGCTAGCTAGATTCTCAGCGCTGATTCCACCATTAACAGCGCGCAGCACCGCCTTGGCGTTGCTATATGAGAAGCGGAGGGCGAAAACCGCCACGATGCTCCTCAGATTACCCTGACAGTAGTTCATGACCTCGGAGACTTCACTCTCGAGATTGTGGGCAAGCGCTGCCTCGACTAGATCAGCTCCACTGAGTCTGGCCGAGTAGATATCCATCTCTTTTCTGTAATCGAGTTCTCCGATACTTGCGGCAATCGTCTCCGGGCCGCTCTTCAGGAGTTGGCGCAGCCGGGTCTCTTCGAGCAACTTTGACTTCCTAGCCTTGCTGCGGGCTGCAGCATTGGCCCAGTTGCCCTTCCCGGCTGCGATTGCCATCCTTTCTCACTCTCCGAATAGTATGTTACTGACTTCTCCAAGTCTGTCGTCCCAAGCATTACTTAGACGGCCTTCGAATCGGTAATCCATCAGAACCGAGCCATCAGAGTCCTCAAGCACGAACCCGCCTAGGCCGTCAACCTCGTCTCCAATCTCGAACCCAGAGGAGTTCTTGGAGAGGAAGTCTCTGTCGGTCTTGACCGGTTTGAGTATCATCCCAGATGGAGCCTCGTCCGAAGCCTGTGCCAATAGAGAATTGAGTACTTCATTCCTGCCTTTCATATCAGGGGAAGCTGCACGTGACAGTACTTCTTCCCAGGTGGCGTCAAGTTCGGCTCTGCGAGCGACTAGTAGCGTCTTCTGGTTTCGCTGCCTTGCGGCTGCGATGCTCTCGACGGCTATCTGGTCGCACATTCTAGAGGCATTAGCGATGGCCTCCTCTCGGTAAGAGGAGACTGTTTCCTTCGCCTCTTTGGCGATTCGCTTGGCCTCTTTGGTTGCCTCGTCAGTGACGGCCTTAGCCTCGGCTTTGGCCATCGCTTCGATTTCACCTGCTAATTTGTCTAGTGACATGCATCCTCCTTTGTCTGAGTCTCCAACGACCTACAATAGGTAGATCGATAGGAAACCGAACAGAACAATGGTCTCAGGCAGAACAGTGAACAGAAGCCCTGTACCGAATTGGGAGCCGTCCTCAGCAATCATGCCGATGGCTGCTGCGCCTATCGAGCTCTGCGCTAGGCCAGTTCCGATACCACAGCCTGCTAGAGCGATTCCTGCCGCTAGCTTAGCCATGGACTCAGTTGTCTGTTCATTGTCAGCCGCGCTCTCCTGAGCTGTAACTACACCGGCGACTAGGGTCACCATGAAGGCAGTCATCAGAAGGCGGTATGCCGTATTCATTCTCTTGTTTTCCATGTTTTTTCCTCCGTTTTTTCTCACTATGTGAGTATCACTCGACCTCAACCTTGTCCGGCTTGAAGCCGAACGCCTTGAAGGGGAGGCCGCTCCCTTCGTAGAATTGCATCATCCACTCGACGAAATGCAGTCTGACAGTGTGGATGTTTGGACTAAAAATACCCAGAACTAGGGCGAAGAGTTGGACAAGTAGCCAGCCGATGAACATGACAGGAATCAGAATAATGTCCATTGTAGAGGCATGGCTGAGATCTGATAGAGTGTGGGCCATGACCTCGTAGATCATCTCATTGCCTGTGGCAGCAATCTTGACACCTACAACGCCTACAGCGAAGAGTCTGACATAAGATACCACCTTTGGCAGCATGCCAAGAGACTCGAGTACCCCCATAGGAATCCCGATTCCCCATCCCATCTTCTCGTAATGCGCGAGTAGGACCATGACCATAACAACGCCAACTCCGGTAATTGCTGCTCCAGGAGTTGCGATATCCCAGTCATTGCTTAGGAAGCCGTAGCCGAAGACGAAGCCTCCGAGCAAGACCACCATCCACGAGCCCTTCTCGAAGATAGCGTCCATCAGACCGTGGGACTTGTAGACATCGCGGAATCCAATCATGAGACCGATTAGGATGTGGATTATTCCCATGTAAATGGTTAGTAGAATTAGGTTCTCAAGGTTGGTCGAAACGCGGTGGAATGGATAGGCTAATGTCAGTTCAAGAGGTCCTTCCCAAACCCAGTAGAACTCTCCGCCGTTGGGGTACAGGTTAGTCATCCATGCAACCCACCAAGGCGCATGGCCATCTTCCCAATGATAGTGACCATGAGTTACACCATCAGCCATGTATGCGGCTTCACACTGGGCTACTCCGATTATGTGGTCAATATCGCAATGCCCATGCGGCAGGAATTCGAAACCGGCGAATTCACCATAGATGTAACCGAAAATCAGTGTAGAAGTTCCGATTGTGAAAAGGAATCCCGCAACATTTGACATCATGTCGTTGAGAGGAAATTTTCTCCAAATGAATGCTCCCAGAGCCATTACTGAGAGGCCATAAGCCATGTCCCCCAGAATCATGCCGAAGAAGATCGGATAGGTCAGGAACATGAAGAAGGTCGGGTCGACCTTGCCGTAAGCCGGCCTCCCCATAACATCGGTAAGCATCTCGAATGGCTTGCTGTAGTTCCTAGGTGAGAAATCGATTGGAGGCATGTCCTCCTTATCCTCGTCGTGATGGTGGCCATGGCTG
>PBWO01000045.1 GCA_002727275.1 Methanobacteriota archaeon | reverse complement strand
CATTGTCATGTGGCGCGGCAGGGGAGATTCGAACTCCCGAGGTGAGACACCACTGGATTAGCAATCCAGCGCAATGGCCAGGCTATGCGACTGCCGCAGCAACCAAGCGACTGGCACCGTTCGCTTAAGGCGAGCGGTTTCACTCTTCTTCGAAGGTTGCCTCATCGGCATCTGAGGAGTCTACCAGTTCTGCAGGTAGCCTAGCTACGAAGATTATTTCATCATCGTAACCGGTTCTATCCTGATTTCGCAATTCCATTATCCGGGTCCCCTTAGTTACCTTACCAAGAGTCTCCTTGGTCTGACCTGAGACCATTCTAATCATCATCCCAGTCTTGGTCAGAATGAACAACTGGTCTTCCAAATCGGGGATCTGTCTGACTCCGACTATGTAATCGTCATCTCGCAGAGACATGGTTCGCACGCCCTTAGTGCCTCTGTTTGTACGTCTGTATCCATCTCTTTGCGAGACTCCATCTCCTCCTTCGTCAAGCATTTGAGTTCCATTCTCATCGAGTAATGGAATCATCTCTCCTGAGCCCAGTCGGCTTCTCTTGGCCATTCCAAACTTGGAGATGGTCAGCACACTGGTATCGAAGTCATCAGTGACAATCATGCCGATCACACTGTCGCCTTTCTGTAATTTCATGCCCGAGACACCTTGGCTAACTCTCCCCTGGACTCTCACAACGTGAGTAGTAACTACATCACCGGAGTTTGGATCTGTACGGGACTTCTCTTGGGCAGGCATGAATCTGCAGGCATTACCCCTAGAGGATACTAGGACGACATGGTCTGCATCGGTCGCTGGCCTTACCGTAACAAGTGAATCATCCTCGCCCTCGGCAAATTTCAGAGCATACTTGCCGTTACGATTGATCTTGGAGTACTCAGATAGACGACTCTTCTTGATACGCCCATTTGTAGTGGCGAAAATTAGGTATTGCCCTTCTGGCTCTTCGATTAGATCCCTGCTCATTGGAAGTATCGAGATTACCTTCTCATCATCTCTGATTCCGCTGAGCAGGTTACGAATGTGTGTGCCTCTGCCCTGTCTGCTAGCAGAAGGAGTCTCCCAAGCACGTAATCCGTAGACTCGGCCCTTATCGGTAAAGAATAGCAATCTGTCTTTGGAGAAGCAGGTCACAATTTTGGAGGGAGCATCTTCTTCCTTTGTAGAGACCCCTTTGAGCCCCTTGCCCCCTCTGTTTTGCAGTCTAAAAGCCTCTACAGGCAGGTGTCGGATGTAATTATCTTGAGTTAGAGAGATGACTATGGCCTGCTCGGCGACCAAGTCCTCCCGGTCCATCGACAACGGAGTTGGGTCGATATGAGAGCGACGCTCATCGCCATGCCTGTCAACTAACTTGTCAAGCTCTTCGAGAATAATTTCCAGCCTCATGGCCCTACTTTCAAGAATCGACTTGTATTCCTCAATTGAATTCTTGAGATTAGAGAGTTCATCGGAGACCTCCTTGACGTTCAGTTTGGTAAGTTGGTATAGGCGTCTCTCGGCGATAGCCTTGGCCTGTCTTTCAGAGAAGTCGAATCGCTTGATTTTAGGATATTTCTCATCTCCTCTCAAAAATCTCTCGAAGTGATCTCTTGAGTCCGAGTTCCTGCCGACCTCGATAATCTCACTCATGCGTTTTTGCGCCTTAATCAAACCCTCCAGGATATGGGCCCGGGCCTCTGCCTTGTCTAGATTAAATTGTGTACGCCTCTCGACGATTGACTCCCTGTGACGTACGTGTGTGTGCAGTATTGTGCAAAGGTCGAGTTGGACAGGCTCACCTTTCAGTATCCCCATCATGTTGGCCGAGTACGACTCTTGTAGTCTGCTCGATTGGTAGAGTTGATTCAGAACTGCGTGAGGATCTGCGTTCTGTTTAATCTCGATGACAACCCTGATTCCTTCCTTACTGGACTCGTCCCTGATATCTCGTATCCCCTTCACCTGCTCCTTCTGTACAAGTTCTGCTATGCCTTGTAGCATTCCAGCCTTTTTGACCTGGTAGGGAATAGAGTGGACAACCAGTCTCTTACCCGAAGATCCGTCTATGACCTCGACATCAGAGCGGATGTGGAAGCGACCACTCCCGGTTCTGTACATATCTACAATCCCGTCGATTCCGTGAATCGTAGCACCAGTAGGGAAGTCTGGGCCCTTGAGGAACTCCATGTACTCTAGAGCATCAATTTTCGGAGGATTGTCGAGGCCAATCTTGCGGTTCTGCTCAATCACTCTCTCGACATGAAATCTTATTGCGGCAGCGACTTCGTTGAGGTTATGCGGGGGAATTTTCGTTGCCATTCCGACAGCGATTCCATCACTCCCATTAAGCAGAAGATTAGGTAATCTTGCAGGAAGAACTGAAGGCTCACTCTCTGTATCATCAAAGTTCGGCTCCATGTCAATTGTATCTTTGTTGATGTCTTCCAACATATGTCTGGACAGTTTGTCAAGCCGACTCTCAGTGTACCTCATCGCAGCAGGAGGATCGCCATCTATCGAGCCGAAGTTACCCTGCCCGTCAATTAGAGGATACCTCAGAGAGAAGTCCTGAGCCATCCTGACCATCGTGTCGTAGAGAGCTTGATCTCCGTGAGGGTGGAACTTACCCATTACTTCGCCCACGGAACGAGCGGACTTGCTGTATCCTTTCTCATGCGTGTGGCCGGCTTGATGCATACCCCAGAGGATTCTACGGTGGACCGGCTTGAGGCCATCCCTGACATCAGGTAGGGCCCTGCCGATGATAACGCTCATTGCGTAGTTGATGTAACTCTCCTTCATCTCCTCTGAGATATCTCTACGCAGCAAGTCCTCGGCCATACAATCACACATCCAGCGACGTTACTTTAGTCGCATTTAACTCGATGAAAGACCGTCGGTCGGGAACATCCTCTCCCATCAGAATCGTGAACAGAGCATCAGCCTCCTCGGCATCTTTGATCTCAACTCTCATCATAGTTCGAACTTCAGGGTCCATCGTGGTCTTCCACAACTGCTCTGGATTCATTTCTCCCAAGCCCTTGTATCGCTGAACGTCAATCTTCGCCGATGGAGCCTCCTTCTGCATTTTCTTTACCAGCAAATCCCTATCTTTCTCACTGTGGACCCATTCGGTTTGAGATCCCCTTGAAATGGAGAATAATGGAGGTGCTGCAATGTACACATTACCATTCACTATGGCTCTACGCATGAATCTCCACAGGAAGGTCAGAATAAGTGTCCTGATGTGAGCCCCATCTATGTCGGCATCAGTCATGATGATGATTTTTCCATAACGCAACTTTTCTGGATTGAAGGCACCCTCGTCCTCCTCCTCATTGCCAACTCCTGCACCCAACGCCCTAATCATCCTCTGGATCTGCTCGTTGGAGAAAACTTTGGTCAGATTCCTCTGTTGCCTCTCGACATTGAGGATTTTACCACGTAGAGGAAGCACGGCCTGAGTACGTCTGTCTCGGGCTGTCTTGGCAGAGCCGCCAGCACTCTCTCCCTCGACGATGTATAACTCGCATTCTTCAGGGTCTCTTGACTGGCAGTCTGCCAATTGTCCTGGCAAACCCCCTCCTTCGAGCACACCCTTGCGACGAGTTAGGTCTCTGGCCTTACGAGCCGCCTCTCTGGCCCTGCTCGCTAGAACTGCTTTTTCGACAATGGACTTGGCTACAGATGGATTCTCCTCAAAGTACTCTCCTAGTTTGTCATTGACAATCTGCTCAACGATTCCCGAAACTTCACTAGTCACCAACTTGGACTTCGTCTGAGCGTTGAAAGAAGGGTCTGGATGCTTGATTGACACTACTGCAGAGAGCCCCTCTCTAATGTCGTCCCCTGAGAGATTACTGACATTTTTGAGCAGCTTTCTGGATTGAGCGTAGGTATTGACGGTACGAGTCAATGAACTCTTGAGTCCAGAGAGATGAGTTCCGCCATCGGCGTTGTGGATGATGTTAGTAAAGCAATGAACGGACTCCGAGTATGCATCAGTCCACTGTAAGGCGACTTCGACAAAGACTTCTCCCTTGTCGCCCATCTTCGAGCCGAGTACATGCAAAACCTCTTCGTGAATCGCCTCCTTTTTCTCGTTCATCGCTTGCACGTATTCTTTGAGTCCACCGTCGTACTTGTGCTCGATTTCGACTAGATTCTCTCCGCGATTATCTCGCAGCCAGATTAGAAGTCCAGCATTGAGAAAAGCAGTCCTCCTCAGCCGAGTGTTAATCTGCTCGAAATCGAAATCTACGACATCACTGAAAATTGTTAGATCTGGCTTGAAATTGATTTTGGTCCCAGTCATATCGGATTTACCAATTGACTTGAGTGCCGCCTTCCTCTCTCCTCTGACATAGTCCTGACTCCACTCTTTGCCATCTCTGTATATGGTCATGTTTAGTTTCTCTGAGACGGCATTTACAGCGCTTACACCGACTCCGTGTAGCCCACCTGCCACCTTGTAGGCCTCATTGTCGAACTTACCTCCGGCGTGAAGCTTGGTCATGATAACCTCGGCAGCACTGACTCCCTCTTCGGGATGCATGTCGACGGGAATCCCTCTACCGTGGTCGATAACTGTCACAGAACCATCCTTCTCCAGATTCACCTCTACCGTGGAGTTGTGCCCGGCCAAGTGCTCGTCGACAGCGTTGTCGACAACCTCCCAGATGCAGTGATGCAGGGCAGAACCATCGTGAGGATCGCCTAGATACATGCCTGGGCGCTTTCTGACGGCCTCTAGACCCTCTAGCACCTGAATACTCTCTGCATCATATTCTTCTGCCATTAAATCACAATTCCTGAGGGTTCCTTAAGGAACCCTCATCAACATTCCGTTCCGCACGTTGGAGGTTCTTCAATCCTCCTAAGAAATTTCGCAATATTGTGCATTATTGTTGATTTTTCCATTGTTTACAATGGAAATATATTCCTCTCGACACGATTATACCAAACTGCAAGATGGGGCGCCTGATGTCTAGGCCGCTGGTATGCGTCACCCTGAGCGGTTACACAGTCGACGAGGTCCTCAAGGACGCCGCTGTTGCTACTGCCGCAGGGGCCGACTTGGTAGAGGTTAGATTGGACTTGCTTTGGGCAAGAGAAAAGGAAATCGACCCTTCTGCCAACAGTGCAGAGGAGGACTCCAATGACGACTCTAGGGGCCCCAAGTACGTCCCTCCAGAGTTAGTTTCACAGCCCCTTGAATCGGTTGACCTAAATTCGACTCTAGACTCACTGAAACAAGGTATAGACCTCCCAGTGGTTCTGACTTGTAGGCCAGAGCGTCAAGGTGGCTATTATCCCGGTGAAGAGGCGCAGCGCATTGAGGTCCTGTCGAGTGCAATATCAAGTGGGGTGAGTTGGGTTGATTTGGAGTTAGACATCGTTGCAGAGTCACGTAAACCCCTAGTTGAGTCTGCCAAGGGTAAGACCAAGATTATTGCTTCTTCACACTCGGATGAGAGTCCTCCGTCGTCATCGGAAATTCTCCAAGATGTGGAGGATTCTTCTGACATGGGGGATATCGTCAAACTCTGCTACAATACTTCAGGAAGAGGCGATGGATTGAGATTGTTTGAAGCATCATGGGATTTGAAGGAGACTGACTATGACTATGCCATAATGGGTTCAGGTTGGGGCGGAGATTGGACTCGGATCCACGCACCTCTACTCGGGCAAGCAATGGTGTATGCGACCATGGAGAAAGGATTCCATTTATCTAGACAGGGCAGAATAAACGCCTCCGACCTACAGACCGCTTGGAAATTACTCGAGTATGACTAATCTTCCTCTCCGGACCTCTCGTCGCCCTCGTTATCGAGGTAGGCCATCTGTCTGGATTCTTCCTCATCTGAAAGCCCCATTTTCATGTATCTGCTATGGATAATCAGAGGTCCGATGATACAAGCTATCGGCAAGGCTGAGATTAGTATGTAGGCGATGAAATTAGGCAACGTAGTCCTCTCCTCTACATCTACCAATACTTCGACGTTGATAGTCCCTCCAGCGGCACCTCTGTCAGAGAATTTCTCATTGTCCCAACCATCGATTACTAGGTAATACTGAGTCTCAGTCGAGCTGAACCAGCCAACCGATGACCAAGCCGACCCCATCGAGTCAATAGCAACCGAGAATACGTGATCAGAAACTCCCTCGTAGGCATGCACATCCCTATAGGGCAACCAAACCAGAGTATCTCTCCACTCCACTGGGATCTCCTCTACTAGGCCCTCTAAATCCTCCCATTCCCTGTTTTCATAACTCATTGCGTACCTATCCCAATTGATGTCATTCATCAGGTAGACATCCCCTACCGCTCCCATCTCGGGCTCATCCGATGGATCCGGACTCATGCTGATACAGAATGTATACTGGTAGCCAGGGATGAGTTCCATTCTTACCGCATTCGCACTATCGTTGGAGATCGTCATGTCGACGCTGAAGTCACTTCTCAGAGGCCTGAGTTCGTTCTGTTCGCCCCAACCCCAATCCTCCCAGAAACTGCCGTCTTCTAGAGAGTGCTCTTCGAAATATTGACTCATCCCGGGTGGATTACTTGCAGGCACATCGCAGGAACCTGCAGCAGTTACCGCAGGTGCAGTAATTACGGCCACAAGTACTGCCAGCATGGGCATGAGTATGGAGACGTTCAGAGCGATTGCTATGCGCGCTTTTCGCCTATTGACCACCCTCAGCGCCTCCTCGTCCGAATCGGTCGGATATATCCGGACTCCTTGTTTCTTCGCTCTTCAACTGTCAAATACTTCGGTTGAGGGGGTGGTCGGTGCTGATCCATTCCCGGTAATCCCCCTTCGTCCTCGACCTCGGTGACATCATAATTCTCGAGCATCTCCTCGGCATCAACTTCCTCCTCGTCCTTCTCTCGCATAATCAGCCAGCCAAGTAGTAGAACTGCTGCTACTAGGGCCAATAGAAGGCCACTCTGTCTATTTGGTACCAGGTCTTTCCATGTAAGGTCGGCAAGCGATTTGGGACTGTCGTCCTCTTGAACTGAAAGCACTGTGATTACATACTCCTCTGTAGTACATACTCCAACACCATCGCAAACCTCCATCAGAATTCTAATTTCACCGGCCTGACTCCAAGTTTGGTTCCCCCAAATCCAGTCATTACGTGTATCTCCATCCAAATTAGAATCCTGAAGGGCATTAAGATCCCACCTCACAGAAAGATCACCTGTGAGTGGCCTGTCTCGGTCATTGCTAGAATCACCATCTCCATCACTGTCATCAGAATTATCCAAGTCCATCCAAGCCTCAATTCCATCGATGAGGTCTCTATCAATTGCACTGGAATTGAGGAATACAGAGTCTCCTAATGACACATAGTCAGCAGAGATTGGATCATCAGTTAGAATCACCGGGGCTCTAGATACATGAACAGTAAGTGTTGTGGTATTGGTTTCTCCTCCTTCAAACCCATCGACCACGGTCAGGGTTACTGTGTATGTTCCAGGGATATTGAATGAATGCCAGACTACTGGACCAGTAACCGTTGACGTGGCATCTCCAAAGTCCCAAACCCAAGAGACTATCCCATTCCATTCCGAAGATTGAGAGTCGGTAGAAGTCCTTCCGACAAACTGTGGATCCGCATCATAACTACCTGATCCATCGAATCTGATTGGATCCCCTGGAGAGACGAAGGCATTGCCTTCTGTAGTGTGTGGCACCATCCACACAATCTCCTCTTCCGAGTCTGGAATAGTCTCAAGCACGGTTCCATTAATCCCTGGGCAGCTGAAATCCAGTTCCGGCACCGGTAGAGGATTTGCTATGTTGATTGAATATGTCTTGGTGGCGGAAATTAGCCCTCTATCGTCAATTACAGTAAGGCCAACTGTAAACAGTCCCGGCTCTAGAAATGTATGACTGACAGATGATACATTGTATATCGGGTCATCTAGTCCAGAAATTTCCCATATGGTCTGTAGTAGGGCTGTATCGCCATCAGGATCGAAAGACTCGCTAACGAATGTGTATTGGGTGTAGACTGTCCCATCGGCAGGACGAGTGAATACGGCCACAGGGCGCTGATTGAAGACTTGAACTTGGAGAGTTGTGCTGGAAGAATTTCCATCATCATCGGTCACTTCTAGTGTTACATTCTTCAATCCAGGCTCCAACCAACCTACCACTGGATTTTGTAACATTGAATCAGTTGCTGAGAAGTCTGATGTCAGAGTCATTCCCGAACCATCCATGTTGACGCCACCTTCGAAGTACCAGTTGTAATCGATAATCATCCCATCTGAGTCTTCGAACACAGTGGGCATTGTTAGCGGAGTTAGTGTACTTGTCTGGAGGGGTTCATCGAAGATTTGCTCAGGTAGCCGGTTTAGCACCTTGATGTAGATTGAATGCTCGACTTGATGCAGTCCATCATCAACAGTCAAAGCGAGAGTGTAGATTATCCCCTCAGCACTACCATCGACCCATGAGTGCCCTGCCTCTACCAAGCCCTTGCCGGATTCGATATCGCCGTCACCCCAATCCCAAGTGAAAACCATCTCTTCTATCGGAACATTGTCTGTTGTTCCCCTTGCTGAGAATTGAACTCTCTGATTTGTCATCAATATCAGTTCGTCACTGATTACCACTCCGTCAACAGAAATCTCAGGCACGGGTTCAGTTGAATCGCTGACAGTAATGTTACGACTCTGCGACTCAGAGTAGTAACCTCCCTGATCCTGGACTACTAAGACGACCTCATATTCTCCAGAGCTAAGATAGGGGTGAATTGGGTTCTTTAGACTTGAAGAGTTGTTATCTCCAAGATCCCAGATATACCCTATGGGGGTATCATTGTGGCTAAATGTGCCATTTAGCTGACCGAATCCCCACAAATCGTAGCCAGACCCAAACATCGCTACAGGAAGCCACGTCTGAGTAATCGAGGTAGAAACAGATCCGGAAGCTACCGGTTCCATGTTGGCTAAAGACAAAGGTAGAGTGAAAGCTTGGTCAACCACCTCTCCCGTTACATCACGAATTTCAACTCCGAAAGTCCAGTAGCCGGTTTCAGGAGGGGTGAACCAGACACTTCTTGGCGATGGAATGCTGTTTCCTGCGGTTACGTCGAATACCACAGTGTCAGTCAGAGTATTATTCACATAGGCTTCTACAGTAACTTCTAGGATTTCGAAGAATGCATTTGATTGAACCTCTAGGTCCACTCTGACACTGTCGTCCAATCCATTCTCATCACGGTCAAAGGGAGTGATGGTATCGATGTAGACCTCGGCCGGATCGGTAACCAATCCGGCGAACACAGTTGCAGATGCAGTAGGGTAGGAGCCAGTAGTGATTCCACATGTCGCATAGTTGTAGTCACAATCGGTAATCGAAGATTCGTACCAAGTCAACAACCAGACTTCGTCGGTCGAATTCCCAAAGCCATGTACTAATCCTGTAGCAGCCCCGGTTCCTGAGTCTATTCTCATGTCAGACATGGTCCATGAGCCAGTATCTGAATCACGAGCCATTATTGCACCTTCAAAGCCAAACTGAGTCGGTTGAACCATTAGATTGAGGGGTGCCCCTGAGCCCTGAGTGAATTTGTAAGCCCTCATTCCCCAACCTTCGAAAGTCTGAGCAGAACTATTCCAATCATTCACCCACTGGTCATTGTATCCGCTCATCTGAGCCTTACAGATATATGCAGCAATGCAGCCCGATGTCAAGTCTAGATTTGAGAACCCAAATGCTCCCTGCGGACTGTCAAGAGCAACGGCAGCACTGAAGTTAGCAAAGATCTCAGACATTGTAGAACCAATTGGTGTCGAACCAGGCTCTGGATTTTGAGCCAGATTCTCAATCGATGCCCCGCCGGTGGCAGTATCTGCAACCAACCGTTGAATCGCAGTACCTCCTCCAAGTTTGTCAGCTAGATACATCATGAACATGAATCCGGCGCCGTAATCTGCAATCCTGCCGTTCCACCATCTGACACTCAGGCTACTATCTTCGGACCATGCGTTAGCGTGTCCAACCAGTGCACTGGTCACTCCAAAGCAAAGGTATGCAGCCATGTCAGCAGCTCCTTCATCAATCCAGAGATATTCGAAAGGATCTCTTGCATTGTGGAGTAAATGTTCGAATTCATGAGCCAAAATTGTATTCCTCCAACTCATATCGTCAACATCAACGAAAACAGATTCTCTTACCGAAGAGATACCAGGTGAGAAATATCCACCGATTCCGCCAGCGCCATCGATTGCAATTAATACAATTTCAATCTGACAATTATCATCTAAGTCGGGAGCCGTCCCAAAGTATGCAGTATTGGTCGGATAGATTGTTGACTCCCATGTTGATGCTATGTCATTGAGAGTCGTCGAAGGAATGACCTGGCCATTCTCAACCAGAATTGCAGAATTTGCCGATACCTTTTGGGCGGTGACCGCAACAGTTCCTCCTGCGGTAGAAACATTGCCAGTATCGCCTTGGCTCCATGCATTGGCACATGCGCGCAGGCTTGACTTGGTGCTGACATAGCCCTGCGAGAAGGGGAGGACAAGGTTTGGATAACCAGCCTCTCTCCATTCCATCTTCAGGTGACCAGTTGCTGAGAAAACTGGGTCCGAATTTTTTGTGAACATGTATTGCTTGCCCTCAATAGATGGTTCGAAGTCCGATAAATCGCCACCCATGACTTCAGAGGACAAGTCTTGCTTATTCGACTCAGCTAGAGCAAATGGAGAGAAGCTAGCTAGAAGCATGAATAGGACTAGAGTCAACGAAATCCGCGCAGATACGCTTGTAAACCCGGATTTCATTCTCAACACTCCGTGTTGTTATCAAACTCATTGCGCTCAAAGACCTATTTTAACATCGATGGAGCATCGTTCGTACATGCGCCGGGGAAACTCCGTCACAAGGCGCCCTTGCGCCCTGCTCATATGCCTACTAATTCTAGCTTCAGTGGCCCCAGTAGCGGCTCAGAATACAACAGCGGATTTAACTGTGATTTCTTCTCATAGTCACGATTCATCAGCATTCACACAGGGACTCGAAATGTATGATGGATTTCTTTACGAGAGCACCGGATTATATGGCAATTCGAGTCTACGCCAAGTAGACCCAGTAAGTGGCGAAGTTCTTCGTATGATAACGCTGGATGAGGAATATTTTGGAGAAGGAATAACCGTGGTGAATCAGAGCATATACATGCTGACTTGGAAGTCTGAAAAGGCGCTTGTATTCGATATCAATTCATTTGATCTGATTTCTAACTTCAGTTACTCCGGAGAGGGTTGGGGATTGTGCTTCGATGGGAACTATTTGGTGATGTCCAACGGCACTTCTGAATTGTCAATTAGGGATCCTGCCGACTTCTCAATAATTTCAACTTTAGCTGTAATGGATAGAGGTGCTGAAGTCAATTTACTCAATGAGTTAGAATGTGTTGATAATACCGTGTATGCGAACATTTGGGGCAGTAATCTGATTGTTGTAATCGACATACAATCAGGTAATGTAATTCAGACTCTGGACGCTTCGATTCTCTCGCAAGGAGAGCCAGATGATCCAAACGCAGTCCTCAATGGGATAGCCCATCTTCCTGATAGCGACGCTTTTCTTCTTACTGGCAAGAATTGGAGTTCAATGCATTTGGTTTCGTTCACAACTGAGGAGCAGGAGGTTGAAACAGAATCAGACTCTATGTTGATGCATATTCTGAGCACTATATGGCCAATCTTCCTGTTTGCCGCACTTGTAATCTTCCTCAGTTCAATGCGCCTCCTTAGTGCTATCATGCAGTTCATCATCCTGTTCTTCACTAAGCGACAACCTGAACTGCCTCGGGATATTAGCAATATACCGTCAGAGGAGGCCGAAGAGCAATGACTGAGTCAAACAGGGATGAATTTGAGGACTACACAGCCATCGAGTTGTGGTTGCACGACCTCTCTGTTGACCCAGCCACTAGGGTGGCCGGGGGACTTATGATCTTCATAGGCAGCCTCCTCGGACTGTTTCTAGGAATCGCTTTGATTTCTGCGAATGTCGGCGAGATTCTTTCTGGACAGTTGGATGGTTCTGATGGTGTAGCGGATGTCAATGGAATCGTCAGTACGGCGCTACAGGATGGAACTGGGGGAGAGCCAGCAGAGGCAGTTACAGTTTCAGTTATCGATTCTGAAGGCCTGGTGATTGGCACCGATGAAACCGACTCAGGAGGCCGATTTTCTGTCAAGGATATACCTAGAAGAACCTCTACTCTCGTGGTAGAACATCCGGATAACTGGACCGTTGAAATCACACTTGTACCAGGGGATCATGCTCAGATTCCAGTTACTCTGACGCCTGGAGAGGGAGTAGTTAAAATCGATATGTCTGGAGAAAGCCACCTTGCAGAATCGGTTCTAATTGGATCCGTAATTGCGGCCATGACTCTGCTTGCAGGACTAGCAGGAATGGTAGGCGGTTTGGAGGCATACAGGGGTGACCGATTCCGCAAGACCTGGTGGTTAGCTTTCTTCGGCCTATGGAGCAGAGGTATGCTGTTCGTCGGCCCAATGCTGATTCTTCTTGGTATGGCAATGATCAACCTGTCTAGGGATCAGTTTACTGACTATACGGGAGACTAGAGGAGGGCTTCCGTGTATCTGATAACCATAGAGGGAGGAGATGGAAGTGGCAAGGGATTGGCCACCAAAGTAGTCTCCGAAATTCTCCAGAAGGAATTCTCATTTACCTCAGTTGAAGTGACGGGCGAGCCTAGGAGAGAACATCCACTGGGGAGATTGGCAATCGATGCGGTTCGAAAGCAGAAGATGTCTCCCGAGGAGGAGGCCGGGCTCTTCGCAGCCGATCGAGTTGACCACTCTCATGGTTGGATTCTCCCTAGACTTGAGGAAGGTAGAGTGGTTGTAAGTGAGAGAAACATCCATTCTTCTCTTGTATACCAGGGAATCGTCGGTGAAGCAGGAGTAGATCGGGTCGCGAACATGAATTCGGCAGCACTAGTTCCGGACCTGTGCATATGGGTCGACTGCGACCCTGAGGTAGCCATGAAGAGAATCAGAAGCGGAACTCTCAGGTCATTGAGCGATAAGGAAGAATACTTCGAGACCACCGACCTCCAAAGAAGAATCAGGCAGGGCTACGCTTCACTGCTCTCAGGAGAGATTGAGATGCCTACTCCATTCGATATGGGGGCACTCATCGGACCAATACTGAATGAGGGCACAGAGGCCGAGTTCAGAGCCGAACTAACCCGAAGAATTCGCAGATTCATACACAATAGGCATCCGCCTCTGAATGTAGATGTGGAAACGGTGGAAAGACATCTGATACGTAGATTGCTTAGAACCAGAAAAGGCCAGACTACTCTAAGCGGAATAGGCATTGAACCCACTGGCTCAAGCAAAGAGTGGTTACGAGGAATGGCACCCTGGCGGACCATACGCGATGCTCAGAAGGAACACTCTTCAGTTCTAGAAAATCTACCCAAGGACTCTAGGGCGGATATTCCTAAGAGCATCTTATCTCATTCGATGGCTTCGGTCTGTGGGACCCTTTGCCTAGTTCCTTCTGCTGATATCTCTGAACTTCGGTCTGCATTGGGCCCAGTAAGGGCGGTTTCAGAGCGCCACACTCAGAGAATAATCAAATTTCTTCACGAGCAAACCGACTGGGTCCACAAACACAAGTCTCTGCTTGGAAAAGAGGCACCAAGATCTCTACTCAGAGAACGCCATCGTGCTGTGAGCATGACTGTCCTAGCAATCTGGCCACTAAAGGAGGCAATCAGGAAGTGGATGGGAGATAATCCAAATACGCACTTTAGATTCGCCATGGGTCAGATAGTCAAATCGGGCCAATTCCCTTCTGCTATCAATGACACTTTGGCAAGAATTTCTCTCCTAGGTTCTGGTGCAGAGAGGGGCAGCGTGCCAGCTGGGCCCAGTGATCTTGTGACTTGGTGGCAGGGCTCTTCGTAATCACTTCATCATCAGCCTTGCATTGGCAGGAAGTGAGACCTTTGCAGCATCCTCTTCGAAGAATGCTGCACGAGCGCATAGAGCGGCTGCGAACCACCAACCAATTACCATCCCGGAGAAAAATCCAGTGACAATCCTGACTGGATTAGTCGACTCGTAATCAGTCAGTAGTTGGGTGAATCCATCTATTCCCATGGGTACGAGGCCGAGCGCAATCAGCAATAGCATGGCAGCCATTCTCCTGTCTTTCAAATACAGCGGCTCCAACATCTCGTCGGGAAAAACAGAAAGGAAAGAGTCCCGAACAGTCCATCTGTTCAGTCCTCTAAGGCTGAACAACGCTGCTCCAATGACCAGCCCTAGGAAGATTCCAATATCTCTGGTGCAGATGGGCATCTGATTTCCATTAATTTCCCAAGAACGCTCGTGCTTCTGATGACAATTCAAATCTCCGAAGGCGTAGACAAATCCCCAAAAAGGATTCAATTCAGACCAAGCAAATGTGCCACGAGCTGGCTGATCATGGCCCAATTTCGCATCTTCGCCGTGATTCTGATTGCCCCAACTACTCTCGCTAGCATAGTCGAGGGAATTAGCCCGACCAGATAGTTCTGGGACAGTGCCTTCAGGCAAAAGCACAGGGGCCAGAAAGCAAAGAAGCAGATACACTCCGGCTACTGCGGCGACATTTCTAGCCACTCGCTGCTCACGGTCCCGGTCAGTAAGTCCGTTGCGCAGGAGCATGATTTGAGCAATACAGAATAGCATTTCATGTTTATTCCGACTACCCCTGAACTCTTGAGCAATAACCGCATCCGGTGATTGTGACCGACTTAGGTACAAGGGATGCCATTTGGTTAGGAATCGTCGTAGGGTCAATGGTTGCAGTCATGGGCTCATTCATTGTTATCTTCCTCAGTGGCCTCGATGATCCAGATGTTCTCAAGGCAGCTCGCTCAGGTGCAGTTTCAGGTCTAGCAGCTTCAGTAATAGTCTCCACATTCGCTCTCCATCGATTGAGGGAACAGTCAACTTCTGGCAAGGATTTGTCTTCCATCAGAGAGGCCGAGGTTGCCAAGGTTCGAGCCATCTTAGCACAAATTGAGGACATCTCTCCCGGACCACAAGGAACGGGATGGTCTGTAGATGAGCATGTCAGAAGGGACAGAGGAGTGCTGATTGTTGACCTGCACGGATTGGACGCAGCTTCGTCTTCAATCTTGACAGAAAGGCTACTTGAGCGCCGTTCTGATTTGGGCAGACTCAAATTGATTACTGGTAAAGGGGAAATTACCAGCCCAGATTCAGCCGACCCTGGAATCCGACCAGCCGTTCTTCAGAGACTGAAAATCGGTGCTGCAGAAGCCGAGTGGCAGGTTATTCAGAAGTCTAGCTCGGTAGTTCTCAGGCCGATGGGAAGGGCCCCAACTCCTAGACAATGGGCTACACGCTTCGCGTTTTTTGTGATCCCAATGACGAGTGCAATGACCTTGGCTTTCAGAGATTTAGCAGGAAGTAGTTATGAGGAGCAGGGAATGTTGTTCGGTGCTGCCGCGGGTCTATTGATGACGGGCCTACTATCTGGATACCGGGACCGCTCTTCCTAGGTGTAGTCAGGCACTCCCTCACAGCACGCCTCGACCACCTTGCGGCACCTCGGACATTCCATATGCTGCCTCATCGGAATCGCCGAACCCACGAACCCACATTCACATCGAATGTCTTCACAGTGGTCAATGTCCACACAGGTCCCTGATATAGAAGGCACAAATCAGTTGTCCACGCCAGAACCTAATCTCTCCAGTTCAGAAGACAGCAGGACAATCAACCAGTCATGCAGTGTTTCACTGCCCATCTCGGATAGAGTGGAGTTCAGGAAGGCTGCAATCAGAACCCTTCTGGACTCAGATGGATCCAGTCCTCTTGCTTGCAGATAGAATAATTGATTCTCATCCAGCGGCCCATTTGCGGTACCATGGCCACAACCTACGACCTCATGTTCGAGAACCTCCAACTCTGGTATTGAATCGGCCTCAGCATCATCCGAGAGGAGTAGGTTATGGAAGATTTGAGCCGCATCGGCCCCCTTTGAACCATCCATGACCTTCAGCATCCCTGTCCCCACAGTCCTACTATTGCCTCCACATGCCGAATGCCATGAGAGTCTGCTGAAAGTCCTAGGTGCATCGTGTAGAATCTCGACGTGATGATCAAGGTGCATTGAACCGGCCCCTAGGATTGAGCCCAACACACGAACATTTCCTCCAGTCTCTTTCAGAAGGTATCTCAGATCAGCCTTGGTTTTATCCGACCCGGATGAAACAGTCCCGGCACGTACTTGAGCATCTCTGCCAACATCTATGGAATCCACTCGGAGCATCGTGCCTTGCTGCATAAGGCTGACCACGATGTCGTTCACCACACTCGTAGTGCCGATATCCCCGGTCCTCAAGAGGCCGAACCATTCTCCTTCACCCCTCACCCGTGTAATCAGTTCGAATTCACTCATGCTTCCGATGTCCAAATTCAGGTGAACTGCAGAAACGCCTTCTCCGGCGTCTATATCTAGCAATAGGGGTACGTCAGAATTGAATTTTGAATCCACTCTGACTTCCCATCCTGATGTTGTTGTTACTGCTCTCAAGAATGCAAGAGTCACAGGATCTGAATCAGGCAAGTCGACCAGTGAAGACTCGACTCTCTCAAGTGATACTCCCTTGGGAGCAGGAGTGCCATCGAGTTTGGTAATTGAGACGGCAGCCGATCCCATTTCAGGGACCTCGGTAACATCACCAGTAGGGTGAACCCTTCTCCAAGGAGTATATCTCCAGAGATGATCAGACCTGTCAGGGTGCGACAGCGATAGGTATTCGGCAGCGGATTGCAAGCTACCACCTCAACCTATGCTTCCTTCCATCTCAAGGGCCATCAGTTGGTTCAACTCCACTGCATATTCCATAGGCAATTCTCGAGTGAATGGCTCGAAGAATCCGTTAACTATCATTGCCAGAGCCTCTTCTTCAGAATGGCCCCTGCTCATCAGGTAGAACAGCTGGTCATCGCTGACCTTGGAGACGCTGGCCTCGTGCTCACATCTTGCAGTAGGGTTAGCGACCTCCATAGTAGGATATGTGTCCGAACGACTCTCTTCGTCCAGAATGAGTGCATCGCACACCACATTGAGTTTACAATTCTCAGCCTTGGGAGAAACCGTTACCAAGCCTCTGTAGGTGCCTCTGCCACCGTTCTTGCTTATGCTCTTGGAGAGAATCTTGCTGGTGGTGTTGGATGCTAGATGGTGGATCTTTGCACCTGCGTCTTGGTGCTGCCCGTCTCCAGAATATGCAACTGATATGACCTCTGCATGGGAGCCTTCTCCCTTCAGTATCACAGCTGGATATTTCATAGTCAGTTTACTGCCAATGTTACCATCAACCCACTCAATCTTGGCGTTCTCATGTGCCACACCTCTTTTTGTGACTAGATTGTACACATTAGAACTCCAATTCTGAACTGTCGAGTACCTGATATGGGAACCAGGTAGAGCTATCAGCTCGACTACTGCAGAGTGCAGCGAGTCAGTGGAGTAACTCGGTGCAGTACACCCCTCCACGTAATGGATACTGCTCCCCTCGTCGGCGACAATCAGAGTCCTCTCAAACTGCCCCATATTCTTAGCATTGATTCTGAAATAAGCTTGTACTGGCATTTCGACGTGTACTCCCTTGGGCACGTAGATGAACGAACCACCGGACCACACAGCAGTGTTTAGGGCTGAGAATTTGTTGTCTGTAAGCGGGACTACAGAACAGAACCACTTCTTCACCAAATCAGGATATTCTTTCAATCCGCTATCCATATCTAGGAAGATTACGCCTTGCTTCTCCAAGTCCTCACGAATGCTGTGGTATACTGCCTCGGATTCGTACTGCGCAGTAACTCCAGAAAGCCACTTCTGCTCAGCTTCAGGGATTCCCAATCGATCGAAGGTGTTACGGATCTCCTCGGGGACATCTTCCCAATCCTTCTCAGTGGCTTCAGAAGAGCGCAGATAGTAGCATATAGAATCGAAGTCGATTTCTCCAAGCGCGCTGGTATTTCCCCAATTAGGCATTGGGCGCTCCATGAAGTGATTGTAAGCCTTGACGCGAAGCTCAGTCATCCACTCGGGCTCTTCTTTGAGTTTCGAAATCTCCCTGACTACTTCCTCAGAGAGTCCGAAGTCGAATCTGATCGTCGAATTTTCTGTGTCCTTCCACCCAGCCTTGTAGTCCCCCACGGCATCTCGTGCCTCTTGATTGTCAGGCATCAGACGGCCTCCTTCGCGGCCATTTTTTCGACCCAGTCATAACCATTCTCTTCAAGTTGCACCGCCAATTCTGGGCCTCCTGAAGCGACAATCTTACCTCCTATTAGGACGTGGATGAAGTCTGGCTTAACATGCTCTAAGATTCTTGAGTAATGTGTGATAATCAAGGCGCCAGAATCTGTCCCTCTGACAGCTGCGTTCACACCAGATGCAACAGTCTTGATTCCGTCAATGTCTAGCCCACTGTCCGTCTCATCTAAGATTGCAAGTTTTGGCTTCAGAAGCATCATCTGAAGAATCTCAAAACGCTTCTTCTCTCCACCGCTGAACCCGTCATTGACATACCTGGATAGGAAACTACGAGGAATATGCAACTTGTCCATTGCCTCATTTAGCTCATTCCTGAACTGGGCCCCCTTGGCAGCCTCCTCTCCTCTGATACTTGCTACAGACTTTCGCAGGAAGTTACCTACTTGAAGTCCAGGAACGGCCTGAGGATATTGAAATGAGAGAAACACCCCTTGTCGCGCACGTTCCCATGGATCCTCGTCAAGCAGACTGTCTCCGTTTAGAAGAACATCGCCCTGCTCGACCTCGTAATCGGGGTGCCCCATAATCACATTTGCAGCAGTCGTCTTGCCACTTCCATTTCGACCCATTATGGCGTGGATTTCTCCCGGTAGAATATTCAAATCTATACCCTTTAGGATGCTGGTTCCGTCTATCCCGACATGCAAGTTAACGATTTCCATCAAGGCGGTTTCCTGACCGGATGATGCTGCCATAAACCACTCTCGTAATAATCTCCCTTTTGAATGTCTGCTTGAGTTTTCGGTCACCCTAAAATCAAATCACCTCTACGGCCGTCCGTGAACCCCTCTCATGATTCAGAAGAGTCGACTCAAGATTCTCTTCAGGAAGCTTACAAGGCCCAGATAGAGGAGGCCATGAGGAGAGAGTCGGAAAGACGGATTTTAGAAACTCACGATCCAGACGAGATATCCAGATTGCAGGCATTGTCTCTTGTTGAATTATCAAAATCTGAAGACCCAGAACTAGTTCCTGCCTTGATGGCTAGGCTCGGGCCTGTCAGAGCAGCACTGGATGGACACGGAGGAGGATTGGTTGTGACGGAAAGCCGAGTCGAGAGCGCTGCAGCAGGGGACCTTCTTGCATTGATTCTCGACCTAGATGGGGCCTGCGTCTCATGCGGAGCCGCCCCTGGAACTCTGCAAGGTATACAAGATGATTTACTGATGGACCCTGAGGTAACTGAAGTACGATTCAACTCGGGAATGCTACAATGGTTCGATGAACTTCAGCGCGAGTTTGTTCTCAAGCATGGCGGAGTTACTTTCGTTTAGCCAATCATAGGAGATATTGTTGTTATTGCCTCGTGGGCGAATCCGAGTACAGTGACTTCCTCGCCCTCTACTAAGGACGCATGCTCTCCGGCCATTCCTGCCAGATCGTACGCTCCTGCCTTTCCTTGCCATGAATCGCTCGAGACAAGATTAGCCAATGCATCTTGGGACAATTCGTCGAATTCGACTACTGCGGAATCGGTCCAAATGTCAGCAGTCCATCCTCCGTGAAGAATCTCCGTCCCTTTTCTTTGACAACTGGTGGAGTATAGAATAGCCGTTGAGGACCATACTCGATGTCTCCTACCTGAGAGGCCCAGTAGCATACTTGCTGCTGATAACTCGTCGCTTGGTTTACCCAGGGATATCAATGGGTCATTGGGATCCTCGACCAGAGTATCGGCCACGATGATCAAATCAGGCTGCTCTCCAGAAAGTACAACCTCTTCAGCAGCGGACCTCGCCTTAGCAAAACAAACCAATTCTACCTGACTAGAAACTTCCATTCCACTAGGCGGATTCAATTCATTTGTTGTTAAGGCTCTATGCTCTAATCTGCTTGATTCAGAAGTAAGCTTACTCAGAATTTCTCTTCTGCGCTCTGAGGCCGAAGCGAGTAGTATTGATGCCATCCAATCCCCTCAGAGAACTATACGCTCATCACAAACAGGACAGTTGGCTGATGAATTGCCCATTGCAATCTCGAACCTGCTGGAACAATTCGGACAAACTACTGGCATATTCAAAGGAGAGGGTGCAGGCACGTCGGTTGGACCGTCGGTCTCTGAAACAGGCATCTCCGGAATAGGAAGGGCAGGAGCGGGAATCACTACCTCTTCTACTAACTCTACTTCCTCTGGATCTTCGGGGCGGATCTCTGCTACCACCTTGATGTCCAACTCGTCGACAACATCGACCACATCCTCCTCGAGCATGACGATACTAGGGGCTTCACCCTTGCTTCTCCTTAACCAACGGAGCCCTCTAGCCGAGAGGCTCACTAGTATGACAGTACATAACAGCAAGACAGTAATTGCAAATCCGCCTAGAAGAATGTTGAAGTTCTGCTCATCCAATCCAAGTTGATGGCGCAATTGTTCCAATATCGAGTCCCCTACAAAATTTGGATCGTAGTCATCAATCACTGCCCTAATCTGCCAACCACTTGCTGAGGTGTGTATGTACAAAGTCTCGCTACTTGAGGGGGACCTATCGACTAGGTACAGATTCCCTAAGTTTAGCCGGTCATAAATGCCAATCCATCCAACTTCAGGATTGATAATCCCATAATTCACCTGAGGCCCAGTAGGTCCAACTAGGTCGAAAAAGATCTGAACGCCCCTGCTTGTTTCTATCATCTCAATAGCCGCCATTCCTCTAGCAGGGAATGTTTCAGTCAGATTGTCTATTTCATTGAATGATGAGTCCGCAATTATCACTATCATCTGAGCATCCAATCCTTCATTCTGCTTCCATGCAGAAACAATTCGCTCCTCTCCATTAATTTCGAAGACCTTCATCTTGGCGAGAGTAACATCGTCAGCTACGGATTTTCTAAATGTCCAAGACGATTGTTCAATCAACCCATGAGCATACCATAGTCCATGCCTCTCAATTCCAGTAGAATCACTTCTGGTGGATTTGTATAGCAAGTGCGCACCATCGTCATCTCCAAACTCTACTTCAAGACCACTCGTTTCCCCCGGAATCAAATCAATTTCATCGACAACGTTCGGCGTGAGTGACCAGTCAGAGGATTTTGTTGGCGCATCAGCATGTAACAGGAATACGCTAGTATGATCTCCAAATGAGCCACCAGTCATCATCTCACGATGGTATCCGGAGACCAACAATTCTGAACCTTCTACATCGATGTCAATTCCCCAATATTTTCCATCAGACAACAGAATCGGCTGCATTAAATCCTGAATTGGAGTCATTTCACAACTGGCATCGATTGTTGAATAACTTAGAGTCTGTCTGAAATATCCCGATGAGTCGATAAATCTCCTCGTCCAAACTATGTGGGCCCAACCATCTTCAGTGCTTCTGAAGGCCAAATCTCCAGACCACATTTCGTCCAATACATTGGTGCATGACGTAACCATTCTATTGGAATTCAGTCGATATAGGGATAGGACCCCCTCCTTTTCAGTTATTACTAATCCTTCATCGTCTAAATCAATCAATTCAATTGGGACTTCTCCTGTTCCGAATCCCATAGCCCGAGAACCCGCTAAAGTTGACTCATCCACCAGGATCGCGGTCTCGATTTGGTTGTTTGTCCAGTCAAGGTCGGCCAGCCCATCTCCAGCAACCGTGATTCTAATCTCAACAGGCCCAGAATCGTTTGCTCTGTGGGCGAAAGAAATCTGTGAAGCACCCTGCCCCATCACAAGTTGTATTCCAGTAGATGAAACTAATTCCCAACCAATGCCATTGTGAATCTCAAGTGAAGCTTCGATGTTGTTTGCATCGGTAGAGCCCAGATTATCTACTCTGGCTGTAATCAAGAACTGTTCATTGGGCCTAGGAATTGGAGGCTCAGTCCTAACTGCTCCATGTCGGAACGCTACATCGACTCCTTGTGGGCGTTGTATAACTGGGAAAGTAAGGGTCTGGTCGTTATCGGTCTCATCTAATTCTTCAATCTCATTTGAAGGATCGAGTGAGACCATCAAAGTCTTGTCACCAACTGTTGTGGGATTCCAGTATAGTACAACTTCCACTATATCCCCGCTGTCTATACTTGGCAAGACCATCTCGTCCTTACGTGAACCGTCTTCGTACAACGAGATGGCTAAGTTTGAGGCGGCCATGTCACCATCATTACGAATCTCAGTCCTGACTTCTAGGAACGTATTGACAAACGTCTCACTTATTGGAGTTCCATACTCTTCGACAGACAACCCAGTCCTGAAGACCAGATTGGCGGCAGGAGGATCATTGTCGACCTCGACGACTCTCTTCACCTCTTCAGAGTATATTCCATCTCCACTAATCATCCTAACAGAAATCCGATAGAACCCGTCTTCCACATCCTCAGAGTTCCAAGTTACCGACCAATCTCCGTCTGAACTACCACTTCCGCCAAACGCCTGAGCATTTTCCCAAGGCTCTGTTCCAATTCTCCATTGCACGGTTCCGCCATTAACCGATTCCCAGGAACCGAAAACGTTGACGTTCCCTGAGACCGCAGTTTGTCCACTCGGCCCTCCCATAGTTACTGCAACTAGGCCAACTTCATGCTTCTGTTCAACAACATCGCTCCACTGCTCAAACTCATTTCTAGCTTGAGCCTCGATGATGACTTCAATCACCTCAATTTCATCTTCAGTGAATTCAGGTAATGTGAATGGAGTAGTCCAGTTTGTTGTGCCTTGTGCCGTATGCCAATCCACTAGTACTACTTCCTGTTTGGGTTCGCCCTCAGGTCTATGTGAGTAGGATATCCTTACGGAGACTTCCTCAATTGTGCCATTGGTGTCCTTATCCTCATCAATATGCCCTCTGGCGCTGTATGTTTCTCCTTCAACCAACCAAGAATCTTCTTCAGGACTCTCCATTACTACCCAATCTCCTGAACCAGTAGGCGGAGGATTAGTGCCATTACCAGGATCTGGATCGACATTTCCCCCCAGCAAGGCATTGAGAATCATATTTCCATCAATAATTCCGAATCCGTAGTCTTCATTCCATCTATTGCTAATGCTGGGGAGTGAGGCCTGCCCTCGAGTTTCGGAGTTGTTCTGCAACAAGTCCTTGACTTCTTGAGGTTCCAAGCCATCATCAATTTGGAGCATTACGGCCACGAAACCTGCTACAGCCGGACATGACATACTGGTCCCAGACATCTGTGTGTAACTGTCTTCAGCGAGAGGTTTGGGAGCACCAGGGAGAGAACTAGTCGAAGCAGCATGCTGCGCCGACATTATGTTCGATCCAGGTGCCACAACTGTGGGCTTAAGCTCCTCCCATTCATTGTCATCCCCATCGTCTTCTCTAGGGCCAGAATTGGAGTATGATGCTATCATGTCATCCCCGCGCTCGATAGTGTTCTCATCATCGATTGCACCTACTGTTATGGCTCTGTCAGACGCCCCTACTGAGGTTACTCTTCGCTTGCCATCATTACCGATGGCTGCTACCGGGACAATACCTGCTTCAGCAGCAGCATCCACGGCCCTGGCATCAGCATTAGTACCGTTATCTCCGGGGTCATCATCTGCACCAGGGCTAGCAGAACCAAAAGACATAGTCATCACTTGTATGCCTTCACTAGATTCGTTGTTACCCCAATCGGTATCTACGTTGTCGACCACCCATTGGATTCCTCGAAGAGTTGCAGCTGAGTTAGTCGCCCCGGCATCCGACATCACCTTGACATCGACTAGGTAAGCCCCGGGTGCATATCCCTGATTGATACGACGAGAGTCACCCGTGCCGAGAGCTATTCCTGCAACGTGAGTACCATGGCCGTCTCCATCATCAGGATCTATACTTCCATCATCACAGTCCTGTGAACTCCACGAGGTAGCATCGCATCCAGCTAGCCATTTTGGATCTGCGAGTTCGTCGGGGTCCTTTTCGTTGTCATTGTTTGAATCAGAGAAATCATCGAGAGAGAAGTGCTCATTGTCAACACCAGTGTCAAGAACAGCAATGACCACACCCGAACCATCGTAACCGAAATCTCGCATAGTTTCGTCGAAGACTTCCGAGTCTCTCACCTTCGAGCCGCGAGTGGCCTTGTCTAGGATAGGAACTATGACATTCTGCTCTTCAATCATCACTACTCCTTCTAGTGACCAGATCTCAATCAGCGAACTGACAGGCACATGGTCAATAACGATTGAATCAAGGATGCCAAGTGGATCGAACCAAGATCCCTCTTCTTGCCATCCGTGATCATACAGAACCTGCTTAATCGCATCAATGTCATCGGAGCCTGGGTGCCATGAGTAATCCACTACTATCGCAACGGTAGGAAGTCCATCTGGCCCAGTTATCGAAGTAGTCGAGACAGAAGTCCTCTGGCCTGCAATGATCCTCTGCAATCTGTCGTCCATTCCATTTGAATCCAAATCATACCAATAGCCGAACCACCAACCCGGATCCTCCACGGGCCAGCCTGCTCCGGGTGGAGGGAATCCTGGTGATCGGTCTTTGTTCGGGCATATGTTGCCTCCACACATCAGAGGGGGCAAATCTGCATCAATGGAATCTTGCGAGAAGTCAATTTCGGGTTGCTCAGGATGATGTATTAGGGCGCCTGCAGCCACCGAGATATCCATCATGAACATCAGAAGAGCGATGATTATTGGAATCCTCCTTCCGACACTCTTCTGCATGGCTCTCACAGAGAGCCAAACTCGTATGCTGTATAATCCCAACCTGTCCCAGTTAGTTTGAACCGCGATTACGGCCAGTTGAGGTGAGAGCCGGAAAGCGTACACTTCAGACGGCATATTTCGCCATTCATCTCCGTTACGATCTCGCCATCACATGTAGGACAGATTGCATTCTCAGACAACTCCTCCAACCATGCCCTTCTGGTCTCCAACTCATCACCTTCTTCCCTGAGGCGTGACAGAATTCTTTCTGCCACTCCATGAAGCGGTTTTCCAGCCAATTTCCAAGGGTCATCGTCCAGACTGCCCATGCGACTCTTGGTGTACTCCCTCATGGCTGTAGAACGCTCCACACCAGAGATTCCTGTGGACTCATCCAGAGAACTGGGGGCACCTCTGGCCAACGGTCTTGCAAGCAGATATGCTAGAAAGAACCCACCTAAATGCGCCATATGTGCAACATTCGACTGCCCGGCAGTAGCTGTCTGCAAGTCGTATATCTGCCAGACCTCCAGGCCCAACCTGACAAAGACGATCAGCCATACAGGCCATGCCCTAATCAGAAACAAGAGTGGGAACTCGATCTTATCGTCTGGCCAGCATGCCATGTATGTCCCAAGCAGTCCGAAAGCAGCCCCGCTGGCCCCAATTGCAGGGACTGATGAATCTGGATGGGTGAGAATCCATGCGATATTTCCCCCCATGAATCCTAGGCAGTATGCCACGACCCATCTACGGGGGCCAAGACGCTGCTCTAAGGGAACCCCGACCAATGCTACGACAATGATATTTCCAAGAACATGAATCCATCCAGCATGGAGCCATGCTGCGGTCACCATTCGATAGAACTCAGGAGGTTTTGTCATTATGTTCGGCTTGATTCCCATGGAGTCTATGACCCATGATTGACTCATGGAAAAACTTCCCAGAGATGACTCCGCGTACTGTACAAATGAGACTAGGAGGAGGGAGAGAACTGTTGCTAAAGCGACACTAGTATGAGAGCGCACAGCCCAGACAAACGGGGCAATAGCTACAGATAGCATTGCAGCAAGAAGTATGATATCGGGCCAATCCAATGCACTCAATCATCTGCCCCCTTGTCCGTGCGCTGAGGTCTATGCGAATAGCCGCTTCGTAGTATGGAATCACTCAAACGATGCACCTTACTCCCGGACTCATGGCAACCGGCCCGATGCTACAGACGTCAGGCATGTCAGTCGAGAGAGGCGACAGAACAGTACTCAACGCAGTTGATTTCGAACTCTCGGTAGGCGAAGTTGTCGCACTTACTGGGGAGAACGGTTCAGGCAAGACTACCATGCTGGAGGCCTGTGCAGGAATTCTTCCTCTGTCCGAGGGTGCAGTCAATAGAAAGAGTGATTCTGGAAAGATGCAGGTTGTGAGGGATTACGAAGGACGAAGGAACCGGCCACCTCCAACTGGACTCACTCTCCAAAGAGACGGGATTTGCGGCGAGGAGACCGTAGAGGAGAGGTTCGAAGTAGCACTCAGAGTCACCGGTAGAGAACTGTCCGAGCCGACAACCTCGGATATCCTCAGAGATTGGGGCCTCGAGCACCGTAGGGCCGACAGAGTCGCCCAACTATCAGGCGGACAGCGCCGGCGTCTGGCAGTTCTCTGTGGGCTAGCACCCGCGGCACTCAGCGCAGAGTCTAGAGTAGTGTTTCTGGATGAGCCATCTGAGGGATTGGATCGGGCTGGCAAAGGACTCCTGATTGGCTGGTTGAGGGCACTCGCAGAACATGGCCACGCAGTAATGGTGGCAACTCACGATCAAGCAGTCATTGACTGCTGTGACCGTGAGATGGAAGTCACTAATGGGGCTCTGAATGAGTCAAACGGCAACTCCGAAGGAACTCCTTCAGACTTGCCCAGCCCACTGCCGTCTACGGAGCAGAGTACTCACAGAGCGCTGATTCGATGGGCAATAAAGATGGAAACTAGGAATCCCCTGGATACCATTGGGAGGGCAGCACCCGCTCTAGTCGCGCTCCTTCTATCATACGCGCTGATGGGAGGGATCGACATGACTCATGTTGGAAACGATCTAGTCGCTGCCCTAGTTTTGGCCCCGGCATTCATTACTGCAATCATCTCTCCCGCCCTCGCTAGTCGTCTCGCTGAGGAAAGATGCGGTGCTTGGTGGAATGCTATGATTGGCCCCGGCGTAAGGCAAACCTACTCCTTCCTTGGGGCCTCAATCGTTCTACCTCTGCCGATTACATACCTCGCATGGGTAGTTCTGATAGATCCCGCAGACTTCGTGCATCACTCTGAGATTACTCGTTGGCTCTGGCTACCAGCGGTGATAATGATAGATATCGCTGCTGCGGCAGCCGCGTTGCATCTGCTGGTTGCAGATCTACGTAGGGCCTCTGCAGTTACGGCATCATTATTGCTGCTAGTGCTAGTCTGGCCCTTCCTGCAACTGACAGACGCTCTCTCACTGATGATGACGGATGGCATGTCCTTCGGCGTCAATCTCGGCGATCCTCTGATATCCTGCCTCATTGCGAGCGTAATCTCTGTTGTAGTTTGGGCTGTTGCTGTTCTCCTGCCTGATGCCTGAGGACTAGCATTGATGACTAGTAGCATTCTCGCGCGGGTATGGCCGGAGTATCGAGAGTAGGAATCGCTCTCACAGGACTCGGACTCACAGGTGCGGCCATGACCCTGCTTCTGGGCTTCAGTTGGGCCCCGACAGTAGATCCCGAAGCTTGGAACTCTCCCGAGGCATACAGGATTCTCTACTGGCATGTTCCATTTGCATGGTCGTCATTCCTCGCCTATTGCGTCCTTTTCATCGGCTCAGTAGCATGGTATGCAAGGCGCTCCGATATGGGGTGGAGGATGATTTGCACGGGTTCAGACCTCGCTCTGTTGTTCGGGCTAGGCGTAGTGATCTCAGGCCCGATTTGGGGATCTGCTGAATGGGGAGTTCCTTGGGATTGGGGAGACTTGAGACTCAACACCTACGGACTTCTGACTGCAGTATCTCTGTTTCTAGTTCTGGCCAGAGGGTCTCAGCCCGATGGCCAGGGAACTAGGGACACCATCGCCGCAATCGGACTCTTTGGGTTCGCTTTGGTTCCTGTAACGGCTCTCGCCACGACATGGTATCAGGAGCGGCACCCTGGAATTGTTATCATCGAAAGCGAAGAGTCGGGTTTGGCCCCGGAGATACTGACAGTACTGATACTCGGCTTTGCTTCGTTTCTACTTCTTTTCGTAGGTCTCGCCATACTCAGCGACACCCTCCATAGGATAGAATCAAGACTGAGTCACCTGCAGCGTCAATTGGATAAGGGGGCGGTGCATTGAGCGGTGTGACTGAGCTCGGATTGGCTTACGCAGCGATGATTGGCCTAATCGGGACTTATGTCTATCGTCTAGTTACTAGGTTGGCCGATGTCGATACCCGTCTTGCAGCGGTCGAAAACGCCGTATCTATAGAAGAAAGCGAGTGAGAACACATTTTTCCCTACGGGAACCCTTGAAACGGGGCGGAGGGGCGCAACCCGGCGAGGAACATGACCGACGGAGCATTTTGCATCGCTTGCGGGGCACCTCCGCCTCTGACATCGGAGAGGATGTGCGAAGCCTGTCTCAGACAGCGAACCGAACTCTCAAAACTTCCAGAGAGGATACAACAGTCTCGCTGCGCCAAGTGCGATTCATACGAGATCCGTGGAAGATGGTCAAAGATGAACTCTGAAGATATAGCAGACCTCAGGATCAGGGAGAATCTGGTTGCCGAAGAGCGCGCCCAGAATGTTGAAGTTTCTTTCTCTGTCGAACCAATTGACGATAGGACATACAGACTTCACGTCGAGGTTTCAGGAACCATAGAGGACTACGAGTTCAATGACAGTCACGAGTCACTACTTCAGACCAGCAACGCGGTATGCACTCCCTGTACTAGGAAGGCTGGATCTTACTTCGAGGCTACAGTTCAACTGAGGTCAGCTGGGAGGCGTTTGGATGATGTCGAACTCAAGCAACTTAGAGGCACATTGGACCAGATGCTTGAGAGAATGGAACCGGACCCTATGTTTTTCATCACTAAGGAGGGGCCGGTGACCGGGGGTTGGGATCTACAACTCGGTTCCAAGGCAATGGCTAGGAATTGGGGGAGAAGACTCGTCAGGACCCATGGGGGCACAATAAAGGAAACTTCCACAGTTGTGGGCTCAAATGATGGCATCGATGTCACTAGGCTGACTCTGAGTTACCGCAAACCTGCTTACGATTTGGACGACGTTGTCCGTTTCAGGAAGCAATTGTGGATGATCGACGGATGGCAGAGCGATGGCCCCAGCCTGCGCCGTCTTGACAGATACGAGAGATCCGGTGCTACATGGAGGGATATGGAGAAGTCCATTGTAGTCTGTCCAAGCAGAGATCAGCATTTTGTCGAGGTGATGAACAGAGACAGCTCAGCAGTTGAGGTAATGGATCCCACTGATTACAGAATGGTGACCGTGGCTCTACCCTACGATGACGATGGCAATACCAGTCGCATACGCATCGGCTTCATAGACGGGGCATGGGTAGCCCTGCCTACAGGAAGGAGGCATGTCAATGAGTGATTCCGAAATGGTAGAACAACTATTGAAACACGATTCAGGCAATATGGCCGACCTGACTCGTTCCTTCGTCGAAGACTTCAGGAGAGCAATAAATCGAGAGACTGGATTGAGTTCAGATACTGACTGGAGTGGAGTAGTATGCATCGGGATGGGTGGTTCAGGCGCAGGAGGGCGATTCCTCAAGTCACTAGCAGATTCCGAGGGAGGTATGCCATTTGTAGTCTGGAGTGACTACGGCCTTCCTAGTTGGTGGGGCCCAGAATGGCTAGTACTCGCCACATCTTACTCGGGAAACACAGAGGAAACTGTAGATGGTGCTAGAGAGGCGCTGGAATCAGGAGGTTCCGTGATTGCAATTTCCTCCGGAGGTATTCTTTCAGACTTAGTTTTGGGCAACGATGATGCTACTCTAATCGAAATCTCAGGAGGTCAGATGCCTAGGTCTGCCTTTGGCCACATCTTCGGTTCACAGATGGCAGTCTGCTGGGACATGGGTCTTCTGAGAAGGCCCGAAGATGACGACCTGAAGGAAATGCTCGATAGGCTGAGTAAGGCTTCAGCCGAAGCAGATCCAGTCGGGGGAGAGGAGATGTGGCAGACTATGGCAAGATCCCTATTGGATAGGGAAGTCGGAATTATATCTCCAACCGAGATGAGTGCTGCTGGATTCCGTTTCGCATGCCAGATCAATGAGAACGCGAATGGTTTTGCCAGTCCTGCTGATGTACCGGAGATGAATCACAATGAGATCGTGGCTTGGCACTCTGAGGGCGAATCAAGAGCAATGGTGGCACTCACCTGCGAAGGCATTCACCCGCGCAGCGAGGCTAGGATGAATTGGCTAATGGATAATATTGAGAGCCAGGTTTCTTGGAGGATTGAATGTGAGGGTGAAAGCCTGTTAGAACGGCTGTTGTATGCCGCACACGTCACCGATTGGGTCTCAATAATGCTGGCTGTGATGAAGGGCAATGACCCTTCGGAGATGGCACCGATTGAATCACTCAAGGCACACTTGTCTACTGTTTAGTAGAGTGGCCCTAGGACATTCCTTGGATCGGGGTATATCGCAAGAGCATGTTCTCTGTCTTCGGGCGCTACTACGCCAGGAAGATCGTGAGTCTCTGGCTCTATGAGGGAGAGCTGGAAGTGCAGGTGCGGCTCCCAGCCACCATTCTCGTGCTTATCTCCCATCCAACAGATTACCTCTCCCGCGGAGACTGGTTGGCCGACTTGTTTATCGACAATTGAGGCCGCATCTAGGTGCCCGTATAGGGCCCAGAAAGGAACACCTTCTAGCAAGTGTTTGGTAATCACAACATTACCATAATCGCCGTCGGCCGGATTGTAGCCGAAGTGTGAGATTTCTCCGTCAGCGAAAGCCATACACGGTGTGCCGACAGGTGCACCGATGTCGATTCCCACGTGTAGAAATCTCCTTCCCTCGAAAAGTTCGGTAGAATACATTCCCGGGCGTAGTTCATCGTATCTGCCGATATCATATTCGTACTTCGAGGGCGAGTCTTCACCCGATGTGAAGTCCCTTACTTCGTACTCATCAGGAAGGTGTACGACCGGCTGAAAATCATGCGAATCCCAATCAATCATGAACATACGAGTAGGAGGAGGGACATCATTCCTCCTCTTCGGCTCTAAGCACGGAAGGCTCACGTAGCGAGTTGCCGACTTTCTTCGGCTCATCCAGAGTTTTTGGCAGATTGGTCGCAATGTCTAGATTCTCTAATTGACGGCCTTTCGGTAACACATTCGTTTCCCAAGAGCCGACGGCCTTGTTGTAGAATTCAGCCGCATTGCCAAGTCCCTTGCCAACCTTGGCGAAGTGTTCAGACCAGACAGCCATGCGCTTGTAGAATTCTTGCGCAACTTCAACCACGTCCCTTGCCTCTTCGGCGAAGCGGACTTGTTGCCAGTAGAGTGCGGCAGTACGCAGAAGCGCAATCATTGAAGCGGGTGAAGTGATAACTACGCCACGGTCCATCGCATCGGCGTGTAAAGCTG
>PBWO01000044.1 GCA_002727275.1 Methanobacteriota archaeon | reverse complement strand
CCCGCTCGCTGAGTTCCTAACAGAATCATGTTTGGTAGTACACGCTTGCTAGCAGTTACCCTTCTGGGCCATGAGACGATATCTCGTTGTAATCTCTTCCAGACAGTTAGTGGAGGCATCTCTCTACCATCAGCAGGGGGGGTCTTCATGCGGGCACCGACTATTGTAGCAATCTGGAAGAGTATTGGAAATAGTCGTGCCGCATAGCCCAAGAAAATGATTACCAAACTTCAAATCCACTTGACCATCACCAAATTTCGTGACATCCGCCTTCTCCGCCAAAGTGATTGGTGCACTAATCATCACCACCTGTTTGTCCGGTCTAGTGCTAGCTAATGATGCCGGCTCAGGAGGCGATGCAGGAGATGGGATTTCATCTGCAACTTGGTTGCCCGCTAGCAATGCTACATACTACGGCAATTTTTCTACTAACGATTCAAATGACTACTATGGAGTTAACCTGTCGAGTGGCTACGGACTTTCAGCTACTCTCACCTCTCCTCCCGGTGCTGACTATGATTTGATTCTGTATGATCACGCGAATAGCTCTCTCGATGGGAGTTACAACGGCGGCGCATCTAACGCTTCTACCTATGATAGTGTGACTACTAATGGAACTAACACAAGTGGCACTGGAAATACAGTGTATCTTAGAGTACAGAAATGGTCAGGTTACGGGACCTATACTCTACAGGTTTGGATATTCACGACTTCATCTACTGGAGGAAACAACTCAGGAGGAAACAACTCAGGAGGAGGGGGCTCGGGCGGAGGAACTGGCGGAAATCAGAATGATGCCAATACTGGTGGAGACGCCTCCAATTCACAATCCAATCCCACTACTCTGAATGCATCGGATGCAACATACCACGGCTATGTTCATGAAACCGATGACGAATATGATTGGTACAGTTTCATAATCCCAGCTTACCATTCAATAAGCGCGGAAGTATCGTGGAACAATACCTCTGCAAACATTCGTTCCGAACTCTTTGATCAGAATGGCAACACAATCGCCACTGGTTCGAGTGGCAATCCAGTATTCACGAATAGTAGCAACAGAACAATCGGCGGAACAACAGTCACATTATCGATTAGAGCAAATACAGGAGAAACAATCTACACAATGATTCTCCGATTCAGAAACATTTCCTCTGCTCCCGTGTACAATCAGAACGATGCCGGTTCAGGAGGCGACGCATCAAACAACTTCTCCAGTCCCACTTTCATTGCAACATCAATTAGCGGAATTAATGGTACAGGAGGCACGAATTTCACAGGCTGGCACTCTCAAGAAGCCGATCAAGACGACTACTACAGCGTCTACGTCCCTCCAGACTATGGTATCGCGATTGATTTGACTTCAAACCCAAGTGAGGTTCTCAGCTGGATTCTTCTGATGAATTCGTCCTCAGGCCAATATTATGGTTGGTCCACAAATCAGCACGGCAGTCAAAACACCCACTCCAATGGCTCAGATGTTGGGGGCCAACATGTCACACTATGGATTGTCACATTCAACGGAGAGGGGTATTACAACTTCACAGTCTGGTTATTTTCTACTGACACCGATGGAGATGGTTGGAGTAATGAGATGGAGAATTCATGTGGCACGGATCCGTACGACAACACCAGCATTCCTCAAGATACTGATGGAGATGGAATTTGCAATCCCTTAGACAATGACGACGATGGCGATGGATACGACGATTCCGAAGACGCCTTCCCTCTGAATAATACTGAGTGGGAAGATACCGACTACGATGGTATAGGAGATAATGCCGATACTGATGATGATAATGATGGGTGGTCGGACAACGAAGAACTAGCTTGCCTAAGTAACCCCCGAAATAGCTCCGACACTCCCACAGATACCGATGATGACGGGGAATGCGATATATTCGATCCAGACGATGATGGGGACGGTATTCTCGATGGCCAAGACCAATTCCCTCTCGATGGCACAGAATGGTCAGACCTGGATGGCGATGGAGTAGGAGATAATGCCGATACTGATGATGATGGCGACGGATTTTCCGACTCTATGGAAGAAATATGCGACTCTGACCCCCTAACCAACTCGTCAATTCCTCTTGACACCGATCTTGACGGCTCCTGTGACTCGCTCGACGAAGACGACGATAATGACGGCGTGACAGACACTTCTGATGCTTTCCCTCTCAATCCCAATGAGTGGGCCGACACTGATGGAGACTCTGTAGGAGACAATTCCGACCAAGACGACGATAATGATGGATACCCGGATTCTTCTGATGCATTCCCTCTAGATCATTCCGAATGGTCCGACCTAGATTTGGACGGCACAGGTGACAACGCAGACGAAGACGACGATAATGACGGCTGGTCTGACTCCGAAGAACAGTCATGTGATTCGGATCAAGCCTCCGCGGAGAGTCGACCAGCCGACCACGACTCGGATCAAATATGCGATGAAGTTGATACTGATGATGACGCTGATGGCGTCGATGACACTTACGACATGTTCCCGTTCGATGCCAATGAGTGGGAAGATACCGACCTAGATGGGGTAGGTAACAACGCCGACCTAGATGACGACGGCGATGGTTGGGATGATATCGAGGAAACTAATTGTGGAACAGTATCAGATGATGCCAATTCATTCCCTAGTGATTTTGATGTGGATGGAATATGTGATGCATTGGACCCCGATGATGACAATGATATGGTACTGGACTCAATCGACGACTTCCCGTTCGACCCAAGTGAGTCAAGGGATACTGATGGCGACGGCTTAGGTGACAACTCCGATGATGACGATGACGATGACCTGTGGTCGGATACCCTAGAAGAAATCTGCCAATCCGACCCCCTCTCGGTTTTCTCAAAGCCACTAGATACGGATGAAGATGGACTCTGCGATATCGTAGATACCGATGATGACGGAGATGGAGTGGGTGACAACATGGATGACTTCCCACTCGACTCTTCTAGATGGGAGAAGAGCGGAGATAGTGCATCACCACTTATTCTAGTGTTGGCCACAGCTCTCGCTATCGGAGTTTTCGGACTCTATCTCAACCGCAGAGACTGAAGTGAGCCTTTCGGAATCGTCTTGAGCGCTCCGCCTTTCGCAGAGCCATGGTCGACCTAGCATCCCCGGTCCTCGGAGGCTTCCAAGACTCACTCGATGCAGCCTTCGGAGCATCCATAGGTTGGATTGCTGGACACCTAATTCTAATTGGAGCTCTAGCGCTAGTGACACTCGCTATAAGGAACCGCGACCACATAGTCAGCCAATCTGGTTTCTCCAGAGAAACCTTGGTGGATGCTGCTGCTACCGCCACTGCTACGATTATTCTATTTGCAATATTCACGAATACTTTCGGCTGGCCCCAAGCCCCTGCATTTGCTTTGGGATTAGCCGCCGCACTTTCCCTCAGGTGGCACGTTCTAATCGTCGAGTGAGCGTCGCCTGCGTCTAATTATCACCGCTACGATAGTTAGTACTAGGACTACTGCAGTCCCTCCGATAATTACCGGTGCTTCTTCTTCGTAGTCGCCGAAGATTGAGTTATTTCCAGTAAGTTCCAATGTTCCGATTCCAATGCTTTTGGGTTCGACCATAAGATCAATCAGATTACTTCCTGGACAGGAGTTAGGAGTCGAGACTCCAGACTCTACAATTACTATGCAACCATCCCATGAATCCGCCAGATTCGAGGGCGTCAGTATCATGAATTGACAGTTCTCAGAGGTCCCACCGTCCGGGATGATTACATCACAGTTCGGACTTTGGTCTTCAAAACCGCTCGGCCACGCCGAGGAACCCGACTTTTCAATCATAACCAAATCGTATGAGGTAGTAGATTCGGTGTTACTATCACAAGTTATTGAAACTGAGAAACTCACTATCTCCCCCGCCTCAACAACTCCTCCTCCTTGCCCTACACTGTGGTCACAAGTAGTGAATTCGGAGATTGTGACATCAACCTCATCAGAGGCACTGGCCATACCTGTTACAGGCAATCCGGCCGCTGTAGTGACCTCAGCAGAGACATTCACCAGATAGTCCCGAGCCTCATCGCTCTGCTGAGCAGTTACGGTGATCAGGAGAGTCTCGGATTCGCCTGCAGCAATTTCCAAACTATCTTCATAGTTGCCATCTAGTTCACTAAAATCGACATCGATGCTGATTTCTTCGTCCCACATCGAGTCGTTTTCCACTTCACAATAGATTAGAGCTGAACCACTAGAAGAGCTCGATACATCGATTTCGGCCGAATCTGTACATTCCAACGTCACACTAGGCAGCACACCCTGTGCCGAAACACTCGGAATTAGTGCTATTAGTGGCACCAGAAGGAGCATCCAAGCCAACACCACAACCCTCCTCGACATGATTTCGGCTACAACTTCACTCGGATAGATATTCTCCATTTTCCCGTCGAAGTTGAGCGATTTGAACACTCAAAGCATTCATGGCGACCCCTAGGGTCGCCCGAACCCATGAGCGAGGGAGCCGGAAAGCCTCCAGTGGTTATTGTCAAGCCCGAGACCACGATAACTAGCGGCACCGAAGTCCAAGAGAAGTTGATTGCCGCAGCAAGGATATTCTCAGACCTCCTCAAACCTACTTTGGGGCCCCGAGGCCTCGACAAGATGCTCTACAAGACAGATGGCACTACGGCCATCACCAACGATGGTGCAAAGATAGTTGCTGAACTCATGGTCAAGCACCCTGCTGCCAAGATGATGGTCTCAATGGGCAACTCCCAGGAGGAGGCCTGTGGAGACGGCGTCACAACAACCATGCTGCTTTGCGGAGCTCTTCTTGAAGAGGCCAACAACCTCCTGCGCAAGGGCCTGCACCCTCTGACGCTCGTCGAAGGTTACCGATTGGGCCTTGCGGCATGCATCGAGCAGATAGAAGCCGATACCCGAGAAGCCTCCGAGAAAAGACTCACTGCAGTCGCTGAGACCGCTCTTCGTGGGAAGGGCGCAGAGGCTGCATTGGATCACTTCTCAGCAATCATTTCACAAGCTCTCCGTGTGCTTGCTGAGAACCGTGTGGACGCCGGTGCCGACCAGGTTGCGATGTTCAAGACTGGTACAGGCGGGCTGAGAGACTCGAGATTGATTCGTGGAGTGGTTGTTAATCGAAGGGTGCTGATGGACAGTCTCCCTAACCATCTTGAGGATGTCAAGGTGGCTGTTTTGGGCAGCGATCTGAAGATTCGTTCTATGACTAGGGACGCTGAAATTAAAATCACCAGTGCGGACCAATTGGATTCGTTTGTAGATGCCGAGAGGTCGCGTAAGGATGCCATTGCGGATGCCATAATATCCTGTGGGGCAGAAGCGATTCTTTGCTCGGGAGAGATTGACCGCGACATATTACACAGACTCTCGGACTCAGAGATTATCGCAGTCGGTGAGTTGGATGAGTCGGAGCTCAGGAACGCTGCAGAGGCGACAGGATCTACTATTGTCGACTCAGTGCTTGACATCGAGTCAGGGGATCTAGGCGTCTGTGGTTCGTTGGACTGGGAGAGGAGAGAAGCCTCAGATCAGGTTGAGGACATCATTCGAATCGACGGCTGCCCGAATCCAAAAGCTGTTACAATCGAGGTTGGGGGAGGCGGAGACACCGCTACCGAGGAGATAATCCGAGGTCTACACGATTCTCTTAGAGCGACATCGATTGCTTTGGCAGAAGACGAGGTACTTCCCGGAGCCGGCTCTATCCACACTAGGATGGCAGCAGCGGTACGCAGAGCATCCGAGCAGGAACCGGGCCGAGCTAGACTAGCGATGGACGCCTATGCCCGAGCTCTAGAGATTATCCCGGCAACATTGGTAGAGAACTCAGGCGGAGACACCTTAGATCGAATTCTCGAATTAAGAGCGGCTGTAAATGACAACGAGTTCGTAGGCATCACTCCCGAGGGAACAGTGGGGCCGGCAATAGGAGTATGGCACCCTAGAGCAGTAATTGAGGAAAGCCTTGAGTCGGCAACTGAGACCGCCATGAGCATGCTCAGGATAGATCAAGTCATCTCGGCTAGGGGCGACTAGTCCGCGTACAAACTCTTCAAGACCGCCGCACACACGCATCCACATGGCACAACCGCGTGCGCTACTCAGCGTATGGGACAAGGACGGCGTCGCTGAATTGGGTGAATCACTCTCAGACATGGGTTGGGCGATTCTATCCACCGGAGGAACCGCTCGAACACTCAGAGAAGCCGGGCTCGAAGTCACCGATGTGTCTGAAGTGACTGGGCACCCCGAGGTCTTCGATGGGCGTGTCAAGACCCTACACCCTGCAGTGCACGGGGGGATACTGGCACGACGCAGCAACCAGGATGACATGACAACTCTATCTGCCCTCGGATACCAACCAATCGATTTGGTCTGCATCAACCTGTATCCGTTCGAAGCCACTGCTGCACGAGACCCTCCTGCTACTGATGCTGAACTGATTGAGATGATTGACATCGGCGGGCCGACCATGGTGCGCTCCGCCGCCAAAAACCACGCCGATGTTGTCGTATTGACCGAACCCACTCAGTATGCAGGTGTACTGGATTTGCTATCTCAGGCAGACGGAAAGCCCTCTGGCGTGGACCAAGAAACTAGGCAGAGACTCGCACTGGCAGCATTTCAGACAACTGCAGCCTACGATGCTGCTGTTTCCAATGAACTAGAAAACCGATTCCTGAGCAGTGTAGTCCCCTCCCGTATCCATCTCTCGACAGGTGCGCTGACGGAGCTTCGCTACGGAGAGAATCCGCATCAGCCCGCAGCATTCTATCCTTCGGCGGGTAAACCATCAGGACTGGGCGCTGCTATCCAACACGGCGGAAAACCCCTATCATTCAACAATTATCTGGATTTAGATGGGGCGCTGAAACTAGCTCGCTCATTGCAAGTCACTTGCGCTAACGAACCACATGCATGTGTCATCATCAAGCACACAAATCCTTGTGGGGCTGCTGTCGATCAGACTCAAGTCCGGGCTTGGAAGAATGCGTTAGCCAGCGACCCTGAGAGTGCCTTTGGGTGCGTCATTTCATTCACCCAGACTGTTGAGAAGGCAACTGCAGAAGTCATTGGTGACCACTTCTTTGAGTGTATGATTGCACCAGGTTATGAACCGGAGGCATTAGAGATTCTGTCAGCAAAGAAGAACCGCAGAATGCTCACTCTCGATCCTATAGAACCACGCATAGACGAGGTCAGGCTACGGCAGCTTGATGGCGGCTGGCTGGCTCAGGTCCAAGGCCCTCCTGGTATCGATTGGGGTGAAGTGAAGTGCGTCACAGAAAAGAAGTCCGACGACTCTGAGATTGCACTAGCTCGCTTTGGCTCGACAGTTCTCGCAGAAGTAAAGTCGAATGCGATTTTACTCGTTTCCAGAACTGACACCGGATGCACCACGGTGGGCGTGGGACCGGGTCAAACCAGCAGGGTCGAAGCAGTCAGGATAGCTGCAAGGAGAGCAGGCGAGAGAGCCAAAGGCTCGATGATGGTTTCAGACGCATTCTTCCCATTCCGTGACGGAATCGACACAGCGCATGAGATTGGTGTGGCAACAGTCGTCCAGCCGGGCGGCTCAATGAGAGATCAGGACTCAATCGATGCGGCCAACGAGCATGGCATGGCGATGCTTTTCACAAACACTCGACTATTCTTGCACTGAACTATTCCTTCGCCAGAATAAGAACGGAGCAATCACGAGGTACATCAGTACTCCATATACTCCTGAAGGAAGACTCAAAGTGGATAGTGTAGCACCTGCAGCAGGCGCCAATATCAACCCACCTACGGTTATTCCAACAGATGCATTTTGTATGCCACTCTCGATAGCCACGGTGGTAGCCCGCTGCTCATTCAAACCCAATACTGAGGCACTACTCCATCCTATTCCCAACATTACCACATTGAGAATAATGACCGCAGGTCCCAGTGTGCCCAAGTTGTCCATCAAAGTATCAAATTCACTAACTATTGCTGCAATCACAATGATGACAAATAGGCCTGCAGCAAGCTTACTCGCCCCCGGCTCAATATTATCAGTCCGGTCTGGAGAGTATCTACGTAGCAGCATTCCAACCGTCACTGGTAACGCAGTCAACATGAACATTGTAACTCCTAAACCGAGAATGTCAATTTCAGGGGCGGCCTCGCCCATGAAATGATCCATCGAGAAACCTACAACCAGAGGAAGAGAGATTACCGTGACTACGCTAACCACGGCGGTATAAGAAATTGAAAGAGCAGTATCTCCCTTGGCAAGCTTGGTCAAGATGTTTGAAGTTACACCTCCCGGACAACAAGCGAGAATCATCAGACCCACCGCCATTTCTCCAGATAGTCCCACTATTGTGGCAACACTGAAACCAATAACTGGCAGAACTAACATCTGATTTGTAATCCCAATCGCGAAGGCTTTGGGCTCGGTAAAAACCAAACCAAAATCGGACGTTGTTAAGCCCAAACCTAGTGAAAACATAATGAAAGCCAAGGATAATGGTAAGACAATATCGATTATCGGATTGGACTCCCCTTCAGTGGCCTCCTCATGGTCATCTGCAATTGCTGGCTGTGACATTAGAAGTAGAACCGCAATCGCGGCCAAGATGGTCATTGTTTGCTTCTTCATGAATCGCGAGGATGGTCAGGACGTATAATTCTTAATTTAGACTAAAATCTTCATTTCTAGCTTTGTATTTACTTGTAGGCTAAAGCAAATTGTAAATAGATAGGAGCTAAAGTGGTAGATTATTGGTTAGCGAAGCGGAATATAAACTGGCACAGGTCGTCCCTGGTCCTATCAAGGCAATCGTCCGACCATTCTTTCGCATCTGGAAAAAACGCAAACTGCAAAAGTCGATGCTAAAATTCCATCGACAGTTCGTTGGCGTGGACGACCTCGTCTTTGATATTGGGGCTAATATCGGCACGTACTCGGCCATGTTTACCAAATTAAAAGCCCGTACAATCGCTTTGGAACCCCATCCTGGGTGCGTCGAAGGACTTCGGGGCAAGTTTGCCGGCCATGATTTGGTCACGATTGTTCCCAAAGGGGTGGGTGACCGGGAAGGGGAGCTGCTGTTCACGGTCAACAACGAGACATCCACCCATTCAACGTTCTCGGAATCCTACAGGGAAGACAGCCGTTATAGGGACGAAAAATGGGGAGAACAGATTTCAGTGGAAGTGACAACCCTTGATGCGTTGATCGCCGAATATGGTATCCCGGACTACTGTAAGATCGACGTCGAGGGTTTTGAAAAACAGGTAATCGAAGGCCTCTCTAGGCCGATACCGTTGCTTTCCCTTGAGTTTCATAGCGAATTCCCTGAAGATATTGAGTACTGTACGGAGCAACTTGAAACAATGGGCGAGTGCAGATATCGCTATTCAAGAGGACACGAATTCAACCTAGTTCCCGAGCAGTGGATTTCACGAGATGAGCTTCTGGAGGAGATCAAAGGTCTCAAACCCATAGGTGATACGGGAGCCGCTGGAGACATTTACGTAAAGATGGACGCCAACAGTTAGACGGTGTGTATCCATTCTCTAAACCACATCACTAGCCCCGCCACTATGATTACAATCAGTAAGCTCCGCTTGCTGGTCAAATCCAATGCCATTTCATTCACCTTCATCAATTTCAAACTCTACAAGATCGCCTACAGATTCGAACAGACTCGGACCACTCCCCAGATAGTAGACCGCCCCGAGCCTACCGCGCGAGTCTTCGGGGGTTGAGTTGTTACTGCTCGCACACGAGTCGATACAACCGTCTGCGAAGGCCACATACACCCTCCCTTCTCTGTCTATGTGAAGATCGTTGAAGTCGAGAAGGTTGCGATTTGAGCCCCCGATGTCCCTACAGTCACCACTATTCAGACAGATGCTACCAACTTGGACCGGGTCTGGCGAGACTCTGACGGTATGGAACACGGGTTCTGGATCTAGCGCGTTAAGGCTGTAGGTGATGTACAGGTAGTAGCTGACATTGGCGGGGGCATAGTGTGGATTACCATCCCATGCCTCTCCATCGATGTTAGATGTGTTGAGGGCACTGGCGTTCTCACTACCAAGATAGGTGATTGCAATCCTCCCTGGGTCCCCAGCATCTACGTGAGGGAATGTAGTAGAGATTACTTCGGCTGGACTCAGTCTTGTACTCTCTTGCTCCCAAGTATTGCCTGAATCGATACTTCGTGACATATAGATTCCATGATCAGCACCGACCCAAATGTGGTAGGCGTTCGACTCGCTATCGGTGGCCACCTCCGAGTTCTTGCGTGGGTTGGGCGTTCCAACATCCTCGCCCATGGTCCTCTCTTCCCAACTGAAGCCGTTGTCCTTTGAGAACACAATTGTGGGTGTAGAAACCCTGGGAGTAACATACACGGTACCGTCTGGTGCTGTGGTGATGGCTCCATGCAACCCCCCGTTAGTTGTAACAAGACCAAACACCAACCCACCAACTTCGAAACTCGCTCCACCATCGAAACTGGTGTAGCAGAATATTCCAACTCCCTTGTTGTAGCAGAAGTACACAGCCGTCTCGTAAACACTACTCGTCAGACCGCCAGCCAATCCGTATCCATCATCAGTCCAAGGGCCCGAACCTAGCTTGATGTGATCATTCAGAGGGATAGGACCTGAATCATGCGGATTGCCCAGCCAGTTCAGACCATCATCATCGCTCCATGCAATCCATGTTGTCAACAGACCTACCATCTGAACATCGAAAATGCGATCAGTAACCGGATCTACCCATAACCACGGGTCACTGGTCGACGGGTGCTGCCAAATCGAGTTCATATGATCCCACGTCTGACCATAGTCACACGAACGCATCACCTTCTCAAACGCGGTGAAGAACATGCAACCACTCGATGTTATTCCAATGCTGGGCTCGGCTCCGTCCTCGCCCACATTGCTGAACACGAAGCTGAGGTTGAGTGCCTCCACATCGACAGGCAATCCATCGCCTCCGGTTACGAACCAACCCTCGGGCAAACCCTCTTCCTCGGGTTCAGGAGGTGCTGGATCGCCCCCAAAGCACCCGGTTAGAGATGCCGAGAGCATCAGTATGACAACCATTGAAGACGCTGCGCGCACGCTATGACGGGGCTGTCTCCAAGCAATTACCTTTGGCATCGCTTGAGGTTAAGCGACAGCCTCGATACGAGCGACTTCCTTAGACACTGACAGAGCATCATGACCTGAGTCCGAAACTTTCCAATTGGGCCTTCTGGCTTCCGAGGCAGCCTCAATCATCCCACCAGTTCTCAACTCGGAGAGGTGGTGACTAAGCAACTGCCTCGAGATTTGCAATTTCTTCCTGATTTCAGGGCCGGACATCCCGAGGTTACCCGAACTCGCTAGCACCTCAAGGATCGCTAGACGAGTTCCCAAAATCGGACTCTTGATTTTGCTGACCTCCTCTTTTGTCAGGCTAGAAATCGCGTAGCGACGGAGCTTCCCATCTCTCCATGATATAATCTGACCCGACGACTCGAGGAAGTGCAGATGGTAGGCAGTGACGCCGTTGGCTAGACCAAGCGCGTCTCTGAGTGCAGAGAAGTGAATCCCAGGGTTAGCTTCGAGATAACCTAGCAGCCTACCACGAGTCAGCATATCCTCGCGATTACTTTTGATCCTCGCGAGCATCGGAGAGACCAGAGCCACCAGCACGGTGACTTTGACGAATTCAAAGAATGCAGAGCCGACTAGGAGCGATCCAAGCGCCCCGATTCCACCTGCAATAAGCTGGCCGGGCAAAGCCGAATCTTCATCCTCTTCGCCACCACCTCTCTTCACGACAGGCTGACTCTCCTCATTCTCTCCTCTGTCGTCCTCAGCAGCATCACCCTCAGCAAACATTAGTGGGTTCTGTTCCTCCTCTGAACCATCATCATCGGCGAGGTTGTCCGAGTTCATCATCCAGCCTCCAGCGAGTAGTGCAGCCACCGCCAGAGCAGCCACGATACGCACCGCACGGACGCCTTCCATCAGTATGCGCAGTGCTGCTATACCTATGACTGACGTGGTGAGATGATTTGACATGACGTAGTGGTCTTGAATAACGGAACTCTCATCACGAGTCGAGCGAGATGTCCGAGGAGCATGAGCAAGCAGAGTCCGAAGAGCAAGACCTTGAGGAGGAAATGCTCACTGCCGCCCGCTCTGTAATACGCACATGCATGCAGGTCAGACCGCACGAGAATGTACTGGTCGTGACGGACCCCACAACCTCTGAGGTTGGCAGGGCTCTGTATGAGGCTGCTTCCGAGGTTACCGACCGTATTCTGATGATGATGATGCCACGTAGTCATATGCAGGGAAATGAACCACCCGCCTCGGTGGGGGATCTGATGAGACGTCAGAATGTGGTATTGCTAGCCACTAGGAACTCACTAACTCACACTAGGGCAAGACTCACCTCTTCTCGTGAAGGTGCTAGAATCGCCTCGATGCCTGGAATTACACAAGAGATGATGGCCGCAGGTGGTATGACTGCGGATTATAACGCACTACAGAAGGAAATTTCTGGATTGAACCCACTTCTCAGGAGGCGGCGCGATGTCAGAGTGACGAGCGAGGCTGGAACCGATATAAGATTCAGAACTGGGGCCCGATGGGTGCTCGAAGACAACGGCATCTGCAATCGACCGGGGCAAGTGACCAACCTACCAGCCGGCAAGGTATTCGTTTTGCCACAGGAACAAACAATGAATGGGAAAATTGTGATCGACGGCTCTTGGGAGGGAACAATTCTGGAAGAACCAATCACATTCCTAGTTGAGGATGGTTTAGTCGTGAGTATTTCTGGAGGCGAGGCAGCAGAAAACATTCAGTCTGTGCTCGACGAGGCGAGAGTAGGGCTGCGGCCAAGCCGAGCCAACTTGATCAATACGGTTGCTGAATTTGGATTTGGGATGAATCCGCGAGCCAGAATCTCAGGCAAGCGGCTTGAGGATCAGGTGGTACGTGGTGCAGCATACTTCGGATTCGGAGACAACTCCGCTCTAGGGGGTACGGCTAGTGTAGGCGTACATATGCGTGGAGTGATGTTGAATCCTTCAGTCGAACTCAATGATGTTGACCTGGTTATCGAGGGTCGAATCACTGCGAGGAAGAGGTGAGCCAGTGCACGCTCTTTTATGGTGCAACGGCGAAAAACCCTCTGACATCGTCCTAACTGAATTAGGTGACGAAGCAACCGTCTACGGAATTGACGGAGGAGCCGACAAGGCTTACGATTTGGGCTACGAGGTGACTGAGGTGTTAGGGGATCTTGATTCAGTCTCTGAGAACTGGTACGGCAAGACGACAGAACTTGCCGATCAGTCTAGCAGCGATCTTGCGAAGACACTCAATCTTCTCGCAGAGAGGGGATTTCAGGAGATTGATGTCGTCGGCTGCGATGGAGGTTCAAGCAGCCATCAATTCGGGAACTGGGCCGCACTTTGCGAAGCGCCAAAGGGACCAGCAATCAGATTACACCATGAAGACTCGATAACTCACAGGATTCATTCCGAGCAAAGAGAACTAATCATTGGGGAAGGAACACGATTTTCGATATTTGCACTCACACAATGCACCAATGTTCGAATAGAAGGCGCCCAATGGGAACTGCACGGCTCTGAGATGTCCCTCTCGACACAGGGGCTTCACAACATCTCTCAATCTGAGAGCGTGAAAATCGGAGCCGATGGGATTCTTGCCGTTATGGTCGACAGAGCGTAATTAATTACCGTCGCTCTGTTGGGATGGATCTCTGGACAGCATCAATGCAATCGGGCGAGTCCTAGGGTCCGACTCAAGAGCAATCTTCATGATTACAGCAAGAGGAACGCCCAGAACCATCCCCATAACACCCCATGCCCAGCCCCAGAATGCAACTAGTAGTAGCAGAACAATTGGAGACATGTCAAGCCTCTGACCAGCCAATTGAGGCTCAACTATGGCGCCCCAGGCCTGTTGGTTGAGAACCAGAATTAGAATCAATCCAATTGCCCAAGTGGGACTTAGTACGATGAAGCCGAGGAAGATTGGCGGAATCAGAGAGATCAGAGCACCGACATATGGGATGAAGTCCATCATGAATGTGATAGAAGCCCACATGAACCAACCAGGAATGCCCAGCCACCATAGTACGAATCCTGCCACCAATGCCTGCCCAAAGGCCACCGTGGCACGAGTCACCACGTAGGTGTTTATTCCCTCTCCAGAAGAGCTAGCAACAGCTTCGATTCGCTCAACATCTTCAGGATAAGCGGCCTTGAGGCGGCGAGGCAGAGTCTCTGCCTCTAGGATGATGAATAGAAGGAAAATCAGCACGGTAACCGCACTCGCGGTGAAACTTGCAAGCGAACCAACGAAACCAGTCAGGTAGTTGTTGATAGTATCTAGACTGATTAGTGCAGTCACTCCACTGACATCGAATGAGTACCCCCGAATTTCGAACTCCTCAATCCAGGCCAACTTGTCATTGAGTTGGTCGGTTAGAGCAGGAACTTCTTCTGTGAATGCTGTAAGGTTGGAGTAAAGCAGTTGTGAAGCGACCCACAGTACAACGAAAAGAATCACTACGAGGACACCATATGGCATCAGTGGATGAGCATACTTCTGCATAATTGGACGATCCTCAATCCACTGCGCAGCAGGACGGATAAGTAGGAACAGCAGAATTGCGATAATCAGAGGCTGGATTATTGACTCAAGCTCCTTGATTGCAAGCACCGCCACCAGTAGTATGATGCCAACATTGGCCACTGTTCCTGAATCCAAATCCTTCAGGTTCTGTCTCTCGCCCATGGTTCCCCCTTACGTATGCTAGCGTGACTAACGAATGAATAATTCCCCGGCGACGAACCTTACTCAGCCCTTCCGTAAATGCCTTCAAATCTCTCGGAATTCCCTTCGTAAGTAAAACTCTCCAGCACCCTTCGTCTACCATTCTCTCCCTTGATGTTCAGGGTCTCATCTGAATCCAACTCTGCTAGTATCGCTTCGGCCATGGATGACTCATCAGCCATAGTGAACAGCCGACCTACGCTATCATCTACCATTTCAGGTAGTGGCCCGTGATTCACAGTGACAACCGGCGTTCCAGAAGCCATCGCCTCGAGTGGGATTAACCCCTGCCCCTCGTAGTATGAGGGGTATACAACCAAGTCGGCCGACCGGAACAACTCTGCCAGCTCATCGAATCCCATACCAGACTCAAAGTGCACCGCTTCACCCACTCCCAGAGATTTGGCCAAACGGCTGAGCCTAGAACGCAGATGCCCCCTCCCAACAATCACCAAACGGGTAGACGGGGAAGAGGCGTAGACCCTGGCAAAGGCTCTGAGAAGAGACGCGTAACCCTTCCTTGCGGCAAGCCTACCGACAGCCAGTAGAAGCCGCGAGCCAGTCAACGCTGCACCGTATCTTGAACGGATTTCTTCGTGGACCGCCATTGCATCCTCATCATCACCGTGCAGTGGTACGAAAATTCTGGTATCAACACCCCAATGTACGACTTCACAATCCCAGTTTTGAGGAGGCGAGTAGCGCCGTACGAAGTCCTGTTTAGTTGCCTCAGAGTTGGCAACACAGATGCTTGACTCTCTAACTGCAGCGCGTTCGTATCCAGCGTAGTGCTTAGCAGTCATCAGAATAGCTAGATCGTTCGGGTTTGCCCAAACCGCTGCCTCCTTGTTCCTAGAAGCTTCTACCAGACCGTCCCTCTCGCCCAGCCAAGAACCGTGCAAGGATGAGACGACTGGGGCAACTGAGTTCCTACAATCTCGGAATTGTTTGGTTGACCACGATATCATTGGACAGTGCAGGTGTACTACATCGACCGGGTCACTGGCATGTAGTCGCTTCAGAGCCCGCAGAGCACTGCGCCCGTAGGAGCGAGTAAACGCCATTGGAATTGGAGCCCAGCCCACACTAATGACTTCCACACCTTCAATGGTGGGCGTATCACCACCTCCACCCGAGCGAGTGATGACGGTCACCTGATGACCTCGGGCGGCCAGCGACGCTGACAGATGATACACAGTAGAACCCATCCCGCCCCAACGGGGAGGATATTCGGCTGACAGCATCGCTATGTGCATGGAATCACAGTATTCGCGGCCCAGCGCCCGCATTTCAAGAGCACGACCACGGGGCAACGATTAGTATTGTTCAAAACGAGGCCTCTGGTGGGCGCCTTCGATAATATGGACGAGACCCTGCCAGTACACGTCACCGTGGTCATTCCGACCCGCAACGAAGAGGCAGCCATCGTGGACACCATTAGATCCATCCCCAACGATGGTTGGTGCGACAAACTCGACTTCCTAATCATCGACGGAAACTCGACTGACCGCACCAGAGAACTTGCAGAATCAGAGGGAGCAAAGGTATACCTAGAGCCACGCAAGGGCTATGGTAGGGCATACAAGACCGGTTTCGCAATGGCTCCGGGAGAAATCATTGTAACCATGGATGCTGATTGTACCTACCCGGGTGAAGAGGTTCCGGACCTAGTTCGCAAGTTGGTGGACGAGGGTCTGCAATGGATTACATGCGACAGACTTCGCAGAGCCGAGGAAGGTGCGATGCCCGGGGTCCACGGATTTGGCAATTGGGTACTATCAACCACTGCCAAGATACTCTACTTGTACGGCATACACGACTCTCAAAGCGGCATGTGGATTTTCCGCAAGTCGATTTTCGAGGACGAACGCGTCCGACCCAAGCACGACGGCATGCCATTGTCTCAGGAGTTCAAGATCCGTGCCCGACGATATCTGGGCAAGCAGAAGACTGCAGAGGTCAGCGTTCCTTATCGCCCTCGTGTGGGCGAGGCGGAGATCAACACCTGGGGAGATGGCCTGCTAAACTTGAGATTTCTATTCACTCACAGACTTGGCCTAACCAGACAAATCACCCCTTGGGGCCCGGAGTGAATTGTTGGCGGCCCCCGCCCCGTTTGGGGCGAGGGCTCGCGTAGGTTGCAATGGGCTTAGCCCAGTATGGTTGACGGATCTAACAGCGCTCGCACTGACCACCCCAAAGGTGGCCAGCAAGCAGAACCAGATCCTGCACGTTGACGGCGTGATCACCGTTGATGTCAGCTCCCTGCATTGAGGCAGGAGCATCCCCGTATCCTAGGATGTACTGGACCATCACTATGAAGTCACCAAGATCGACGCTTCCATCGCCGTTAGCATCTCCACGTAGGGTCCTGTAGGTCTCAAAGCATGACGCCAGCTCAGTCTTGTCAGACGCGCTTTCCTTTGATGCGCGACTGTCTATAGATTGAGGGCCAGAGACAGACTCTTCCTCGCCCCACAGGTAGTCAGCCAGCAGCACCAGGTCAGCGACATCCACGGAACGGTCTCCGTTGATATCGGCCTGCGCCATCGAAGCAGGCTCCCCGCCGTAGCCCATGATGTACTGTGCCATCACGATGAAGTCGCCAATGTCTACACTACCGTCGTCGTTAGCGTCACCACGGAGGTGACGATCGGTGACGGGGGCAGCCTCGGCTATCTCTCCATCCTTGTCGGTCGTTGTTTCAACGCCTCCGATGTCTTCACCGGAGACGAGGCCTGCTGTGCCAGCCAAAAATATCAGCGCAGCGATTGTTAGGTCCACTTTTCGGTCCATGAACAGAGTCCATCGATGTTCCAGACATAAGTAACTTGGTTCAGTGATTGGACAATTTATTCTCTTGTTGGGACTCTGAAACCGACGTACCAAACCCCAATTAAGCCCACAAGAATTACTGTACCAGCACCGAAACCTGGATCTGCGCCGTTCCACGAGGAAGGGTCACTGAGCACCCCGTCACCCTTAGTCGATACCAGCCACACGAAGTAAGAGGAGACAGAAGCCATAATCGCGATAAGACCGATTGTACCGTACTTGGCGTGCTTTGGAATGGTCTTGCCCGTGGCGTAATACTCGAACATGGCCGCCCCAAAGTAGCGGTTTGTCAAAGTCATCCTGAACATCTTCTCACTGGACATTGAGAATAGGAAGGCCGCCGGAACTGCCCAGGAAACAGTCGGCCAACCCGGAACCCAGATGCCGATTACGGCGAAACCAAGGAACATCATCCCCAGACCGACGTAGAACTTGCTCTTCGCAGGACTGCTGGCGACGCAGTATTTCTCTACTACCTCGTCAATGGTCTTTAGGCGGTCCACAGCAGCATGCGGGCGTATTCTAGGGATAAAACCGAGTATTTGCCCTCCTCCAACCACTCCCCAATTCTCAAGCCCTACCTGCCTTCGTAGAGGTCATGAGCGGCGACTTCTTACTGCCGAGAGAAGGCTCGCTAGAAGATCCAATCAGAGTTGCTGTGATTGTCTCTGGTGGAGGCTCGGGCCTAGCTGCCCTACTACAATATCAGGCCACTCCCAGAACACACCGCACTGCTCTGGTCCTGTCCGATAAGGCAGATGCGGGAGGGCTTCAGCACGGTATCGATGCAGGCCTGCCCAGTCTCGGTATTCCTCTACCGACGAAAACCGGAGCTAAGGAGCGCCGCGTTGCTCATGAGCAATTGATCAACGCAGCGCTTGAGGAACACAACATCGAATTGGTCGTCCTAAGCGGTTACATGCGTATTCTGACGCCTTGGTTTGTCAGCCGCTGGAAGGGCCGATTAGTCAACATCCACCCCTCACTTCTCCCAGACTTCCCTGGTGCTCATGCGCATAGGGATGTACTCGCAGCGGGGGTTGATGTTACTGGATGCACGGTGCATCTCGTTGACGAAGGAGTGGACTCAGGACCAATCCTCGCACAGATACAAGTCGATGTGCACGAGGGCGACGATGAGAGCGCTCTGCAAGAGAGGGTCAAGCGTGTGGAGCACGTGTTGTACCCCAAAACCCTAGACATTCTTTGCTCGGGCCAGATTTCACTCTAGATCCTCAGGGTGGTTGATGTTCCGGAGTATACTTGCGTCCTCGAGTAGGATTGAGTGCGGCATTTCCGCGAATTGTAAGTGAAGAGGCCTACGGTCACCTGAAATCAGCCTACTGAGAACTACATCAGGCCGGACCAAGGCCAATAGAGGGTGATTCCAAACACCATCACTCGGCATTACTAGGGCGTCTGCAGAATCCAGTGCCTCCTCGAGGGAAACGAAAAGGTCTGATTGGACCCAAGGAACATCTACAGGAGCGAGCTGAATGGTCTCGGACTCAACCAACGGGTCCTCGAAAGCCTCCACTAACGCCTCGATTGGACCTGAGTGGGGCTCAGCATCCAATACCCATTCGACATCTAGCTGTGGGTCGATGACAGCTCCATACGATTCGACATCCTCTGGATTGGCAACTGCGATTCGAATCGGCTCGGGCCCGGCTTCTGCCAGAGCCATCGCAACGCGTGCGATACAAGGCTCACCATCAACTTCCAGTAGGGCCTTATCACGACCCATCCTCATAGAGCGACCACCAGCGAGTAGCAAAGATCTCATACAATCACCGAAGCTCGTCGAGCCTACGCAGCGCATGCTGGATCTCATCCATCAGGTCCAGTGAACGATTCAGCAATGCAGCCCTATCCTTTCTCGAGCGCTTGGTCTCCATCCAACGCATCAATTGCCGAATATCCTGAGCATCGCGTTGAATGGTCCACTCTAGAACCTGCTCTGCGACCGGGTCATCCGAGGGCAGCAGACGATTACTCATACCCTCCCGCCTTAGTCCACCAACATCAGTACTACGCTCGTGACTCCCTCATCCTTTCCATTATCCTGCCTAACAGTGAGTCCTCGGTTGGAATCTCAACAGTGGTCAAAGCATCGAACACGCCTTCACTAGGAGATATCCCCTTTACCGAGCCTGCATGTACCACTAATATCGCCAGATGCCCATCTACTGGTCTATTCTTACACCACCTAATGACAACTTCATCGGAAGGAATCTCTCGTCCCGCTCGAATCAATTCCTCGATACTGAGCAACAATGCCTCTGCAGGCTCAGCCCCTCGGGTCGAGGAAGCCAGAACCTGCCAAGGGTCCGAGCCCAAGGAGGCATGATCGAGATTAGCTAGAAGCAATGCAGCGAGTGCCACATCTTCGCGCCCATGACGCTCCCATAGACGCCCAACCAGACCCAGTAGATGGCGTTGGTCCGGCCCTGCTCCAGTGAGCAACCAGGATGCTAATCTGCGGAGTAATTCATCAGGAGTCCCGAGATGGAACTCATACCCAGCCGACTCGCCCAGCCGATCGGTACTGGATTTCATGATTAGGGCGGGGACACCGATAGGGTAAGCCTCACGCACCATCTTGACCAGTTTACGATCGGAGCGGTGGATTCTGGGAGACTGAGAATCGAGGAATTGGTCAAGTGAATCGGTCTGGGTCATACGAACCTCAAATCTGTATCCCAATCCGGTCGAAGATTCCCCCAATCTTCTCCATGGTGTCATCGAGTCGCATACGGAAGTCCTGCAACACATTACGATGGATGATTTGCTCCAACTGACGGTCTAGGCTCCGGGTGATGGCCCTATGCTCCGCATCGCTGATCTGAAACGCTCTGCGCAGATAGGCCACCAACATGAGCTCATCTTCGGATCGGTCAGTGTGTATCAGGACGGCCTCTAGCACTTGCTCGTAAACCATCATCTTCTCTTGGCCACCTAATTCTCTACCAGCAGATAGACCAGCATTCTTGACTACTGAATCATAGACCAACCTAGGCTCATCCTCCTCTAATCTAAGGGCATGAGCCAACTTGACCAGCAAACGCTTCTCACCATTTGAGAGATGTCCGTCACGCAGAGCCAATCTGGTGGCTCCTCGGAAGACCTCGAGACAATCACTCAAACCCGCCTCCATGTATCGCGATTATCTCCGAGTACCTTAATGCCTCGCGAACCACACTCTACCGATAATCACCCGCTTACTCGATAGTAGCGTTCATGAAGGGGACCCGAGTCGCACGACCTGCAGGTACTCTGCCACACTCGCGGGCGTTTTGCGCCCATCCACCGAACCGCCAATTGGCGAAAACCGGGAGCGAGGCCCCGAAAGTGGGGCCGAGAGCCTAAGGAGAATATACAATGACAAACTAAGGAAAATACGTGATACACGCGACAATCCGCACAGACGGAACAGTCGCGCGCAAAGACGTCGTAGGGGCGATTTTCGGCCAAACCGAGGGACTACTCGGCGAGGAGCTACAACTGCGCAAGCTGCAGCGAACCGGAAGAATCGGCCACGTCGACGTAATACTACACCAGCACAAGGGCAAGGTGAACGGGGAGATCCAACTCTCTTCTTCTATTGACCAAGTTAGCACCGCGGTGATTGGCGCAGCATTGGAGACAATCGACAGGATTGGACCCTGCAAGTCAGTCATCAAGGTAAAGCGAATCGAGAACATCCGCTCAGCCAAGAAGGATACGGTAATCGACAGGGCCAAACAGCTCCTGCTAGATATCGTCAACTCAGGTGCTGACGAGTCGAGAAACATCCTCGATGAGGTTCGCACAGTCCTTAATCTGGAGAAAGAAGCGGATTACAAAGGAATGACCGCAGGACCGAACGTCGGTGAATCTGAGGCGATTATCATCGTCGAGGGTCGCAACGATGTACGAAACCTGCTGAAGTACGACATCAAGAACGCCATTGCCACCATGGGTTCCGGAATCAATCCGGAACTAGCCAAACTTGCCAAGGGCAAGAAGACGGTGACAGCCTTCCTTGATGGTGACCGCGGCGGAAAACTACTACTCATGGAGATTAGTGGAGAACTTGGAAACAGCCTGACACATGTTGCTTTCGCACCGACCAGTCGAGAGGTTGAACACCTCGAAATGAAGGTCGTAACGAAGGCCTTGGCTCAGAAAGAGACTGCCGGCAAAGTCGTCGCCCGAATCCAGAAGGAAATCAAAATCGACGACGACCGATCTGTCGGTCGCGGCCAAGAAGCACTTGAGACACCCGATGAAGTCAAGGCCTGGGCAGGAATGCTCGACGGCTTGAAGCGCAACCAAGCTGTTATCGTCCATGCTGACGGAACCGGCTCGGACCCAATCGGGGCTCGAAGTCTTGAGAACGCGTTGAACTCCTCTGAGAATGCTCAGGGGTTGGTGTTTGCTGGCAAGGTCACTGCACGAATCTTCGATCTGGCTTCTGGAGCCGGTATCGAGAATGTGCTTGGGACCTCAGTAGGAACAGTCACCCGAAAGGGCGGCGTACAGGCATACTCAACAGAGAATATCTGATACGGAAACACCGGTCTTTCGGCGGGACATAGTCCCGCCTACAATGGCCGCATCAACCTTTGAATCCGCAGAAGCCATCAAAAGTCGCGCAGTTCCGCTGCGGCCGGATGGAAAACATCACAATGGGTGTTCTAGCACTCTACGCCCTTCTGGGCATAGCCCTACTCACCCTGTGGCTCAGACACCAAGCGGTACTGCGTCAGCGCGAGAGGATGAGAGAGAAGATGGGCGCCCTTCAGGGCGATTTATCGTACACTTCCCAAAGACTCGACCTACTGTCAAGAGGGGTGGATACAGTACTCAGTGAGACTCCTGAGGTTCAGGGACTACTAGATGCTCACAAATCTCTTGAGTCGGCAGAAGACCTTCTCTTCCAACAGGGAATCAACATCAGCTCCAACGAGGCAGTGGCTATTGCAACCCATGCTGCTCGTACTATACTATCCCATTATCCTGGTCTAGCTGATGATAATGGCAACAAAGAAGTCGTACCTGGCCTACTTCCTCTGGTAGAGCGACTGGATTCTATACTCAATGAATCGGAGATGCAATCTGAAGATTTAGAATTGAACGGAGAGGAACATCGCAGAATG
>PBWO01000043.1 GCA_002727275.1 Methanobacteriota archaeon | reverse complement strand
TCATCGTCGAGGGTCGCAACGATGTACGAAACCTGCTGAAGTACGACATCAAGAACGCCATTGCCACCATGGGTTCCGGAATCAATCCGGAGCTAGCCAAACTTGCCAAGGGCAAGAAGACGGTGACAGCCTTCCTTGATGGTGACCGCGGCGGAAAGCTACTACTCATGGAGATTAGTGGGGAACTTGGCAACAGCCTGACCCACGTCGCTTTCGCACCGACCAGTAGAGAGGTTGAACACCTCGAAATGAAGGTCGTAACGAAGGCCCTAGCTCAGAAAGAGACAGCCGGAAAGGTAGTCGCTAGAATCCAGAAGGAAATCAAAATCGACGACGATCGATCAGTAGGACGTGGACAGGAAGCTCTCGAAACACCTGAGGAAATCAAGGCCTGGGCAGAAATGCTCGAGGGCCTGAAGCGCAACCAAGCCATTATCGTCAATGAGGACGGTACCGGCTCGGATCCAATTAGAGCAAACGACCTCAAGGAAACTTTGGCCGACACTACAGGAGCCCAGGGACTTGTTTTCGCTGGCAAGGTCACTGCACGCATCTTTGACTACGCTTCTGGAGCCGGCATCGAGAATGTGCTAGGAACTTCCGTAGGTACGGTTACTCGAAAGAGCGGCGTACAGGCGTACTCGACAGAAAACCTCTGAACCACAATAACAGGTTTTTCGGCGGGACATAGTCCCGCCAACAATTGACGCGTCAGCCTTTGAATCCGCAGAAGCCATCAAAAGTCGCGCAGTTCCGCTGTGGCCGGATGGAAAACTCCACAATGGGTGTTCTGACACTCTACGCCCTGTTGGGCATAGCCTTGCTCACCCTATGGCTCAGGCACCAAGCGGTGCTACGCCAGCGTGAGAGAATGAGGGAGAAGATGGGCGCCCTGCAGGGTGACCTGTCTCACACCTCCCAACGACTTGACCTCCTGTCAAGAGGAGTGGACACCGTACTCAGCGAAACCCCAGAGGTTCAAGGTTTACTCGATGCTCACAAATCTCTTGAGTCGGCTGAGGATCTACTCTTCCAGCAGGGAATCAATATCAGTTCAAATGAGTCAGTAGCAATCGCGACCCATGCAGCTCGAACTATACTAGCTCATTACCCCGGCTTAGCTGACGACGAGGGGAAGAAGGCGGTTGTTCCCGGCTTGCTTCCTCTGGTCGAGCGACTAGATGCTATTCTAAATGAGTCAGAGATGCGCTCGGAGGACTTGGAACTGAATGGCGGCGAGCACCGCAGGATGGGCGAGTTATTCCATGCAGTAGACCGCAAAATGCGAGCTTCTGACTTCTACAAGAGAGCACACAATCTCAGTGCCGAGGACGCCGATGCACTGCGTTCACTTGCGGCGATTCACCGTGAAGAGGGAGATATCGAGGCTCTAGATCGCACGCTTGAGAGGCTGCTGGCAGTTGAACCGGATGATGTTCCGGTGCTCAAAGAACAGGCTCTACTTCTAACAGGGACCGACGATGAGAGGGCCGAGAGAAACAAACTCAGACTCGAGGCGATAGGCATCGAGTTCGATACATCCTTGGCTCAGACAGATATTTCTGAAATAGTCCACAGGGCCAGAGAGGTCAACGCAGAGATTGACCCTACCAAAGTCGAGCCGGAGACATCCTCGGGCTGGCTCGAGAAAGCCGCTAGACTCTTACTGATAGGAGAGATACAAGTCGCTCTAGAAGCTGTTGAGAATGCAGTAGAGGTCAATCCCGACAACGGCGAGGCATGGCTGCTTTACGCAAAACTACTCTCTGCTGATGAAAATAGGACCAAAGAGGCGCTACAAAGCATACGCAGGGCAACCGCACTTGGCGAGTATGGTGTACTGCTGGAGTCCGAGGTGTTTGAGAACAGCGGTAGACTAGATGCGGCTAGAGCCGTGCTAGAAGAGCGACTAGAGACTAACCCAGAAGATACAGAGGCGAGAGCTAGGCTGAGCCTTGTTCTGCTCAGAGCCGATTCTCCTGATTGGTCACGCAAGGTCCTCGATGAAGCCCCCCCAGAGGCATGGGATAGCGCTGCATTGCATGTAATGGATGGTAGACTACATTTGCTTGAGTCGGAGAATGAGCGTGACAGTACCGGCGGCCACGACCAGATTATCCTGCTCGATGCAATGGTCGCATTCGATGCTGCGATAGAAAGAGACAGAGAGAACGGCCTTGCATGGCTGGGTCGAGCCAGAGCGCTACGCTATCAGGGCGCGCCTAACGAGGCTGAGGTGGCTCTGACCCGGGCTCGCAGGCTCATTCCCGAACACCCATCAATACCACTCGAAGAATCCCAACTCTGCCTAGATCTAGGAAGAATTGAGCAGGCCGATACTCTGATCGCAGAGGCGGCAACTCTACTCAATGACCACAACTCAATTCCCTTCGTCCGAGGACTTATTGCAGCCCGTCAGAACAGACTCTCTGAGGCAATATCGCTGTTCTCTAAAGTCCTCACGATCGAACCTGAGCATGTCCGGGCCAGACTCAACCGCTGCTCAGCATCACTCCTCAAAGGAGATCTGGCATCAGCACTCGATGATGCCGACTACTTGGTATCGGGTTATCCCGAACTAAATATCGCTCGATTGAGGCGAGCGGAGATACAGATGAGCAATGGTGACTGGGATGATGCCGAGGCTGAACTGCGCACCCTACTGGAGTACAAGCCAGAGCACACTATGGCCCTAGTTCACCTTGGGACCTGCCTGATTGCCAGAGGAAGACCAGAGCAAGCAGAGAAGCCTCTTAACGCCGCGCTACAGATCGACGCAACTCATTCAGATGCATGGTACCAGCGGGGCTTGTTGTACCTTGATTTCGGGAGGATAGAAGACGCCAAGCAAGACTTCGAAAATGCTGCTGCCAATGACGCACATCACATCGATGCAAGACTCAGGATAGCGGCGATTCTGCATGAGATAGGTGACAGCAAGCAGGCTGCAGCGGCATGGAGAAAGGTTCTCGACGTCGATCCAGAACACCGTTTGGCACGTCGCAGACTCGAAGAATGCAGAGGCCCCGTCGAACCGCCGAGCACGGGACCGCAGGCAGAGAGTTGAACTGCTTCCCACCACCCCCTGCTCTCATGCCGGGACCGAAGGGGGCAGAACCAGGAGATACAGCACCGCAATTCGAACTACCGAACGCCAACCCAGCAATAGGTGGAGAATCGATGAGTCTGAGCGATGTGATGGGCGAGAATGGAGCAATCATAGTCTTCACGTGCAACCATTGCCCATATGTCGTAGGCTCAGAAGGAAGGATAGAGAGCATAGCCGCCAAGGCAACCTCCAGCAGCATGGGTTTCGTAGGAATCAACTCCAATGACCCTGTGAACTACGAGTCTGATTCGTGGGAGAACATGGTCAAGCGAGCCAACCGTGGCATGGGCTACGCATATCTGCATGACGAGAGCCAGGAGATTGCTAGTGCATACGGTGCAGAGCGAACTCCCGAGTTTTACATGCTCGACTCTACAGGCACCGTCGTCTACCGCGGCCGCTTGGATGACTCACCTCGCGACCCATCCCATGCTTCAACCTCCGAATTGTCTGATGCCATGGATCAGATGGCAGCAGGCAATTCAGTCTCCGTCCAGCGAACTGACAGCATCGGCTGCTCTGTGAAGTGGAAGATGTAGGTGGCGCATGCGTGTAGCGAGTCCCAAAAAGATGGGTCTACCCGCAAGGTTCTTCGTCACAATATTGAGATTTGCGCCAGGAAGAATCCAGAATCGAATGTGGAAATGGTGGTACCAGAGACTCGCTAAGGCGAATGACCGCTCTGAGTTCCGATTCATGAATTACGGCTTTGAGGATGGCAATGGCCCAGAACTCAAACCCGAGGACGAACCAAACAGGATGTTCATCCAACTGTATTCGATGAACATCAGAGGAGTCGAACTTGAAGGCCGAGAGGTCCTTGAGGTCGGCTCAGGCCGGGGCGGAGGGGCAAGCTGGATTGCCAAAACCCACTCTCCGGTCAGATTGGTCGGAGTCGATTTCTCATCAGAGGCAGTTGGCCATTGCAAGCGATGGTACGCAAACCAGACTAATCTCGAGTTCATAGAAGGCAACGCCCAGGATCTTCCGTTTGAAGACGAGTCTTTCGATGTGGTGTACAATGTCGAATCATCACATTGCTACGGAAACATGGAGGCCTTCATTGAACAAGTCCATCGTGTCCTCAGGTCAGGAGGGATGTTCTGTTGGACCGATCTGCGAGATTCCGAGACAATGTCTTTGTTACCTTCTCAGTTTGAGTCCAAGGGCTTCGAGATAGTCGAGTCTGCGGATGTAGTGCAAGAAGTCATCAAAGCCCTAGATGAGATTAATGAGCAGAAGATGAAAGCAATTGAGGATAACGTTCCAAAGTCTGTTCGGAGAAGTTTCGAGACATTCGCAGGGATCAAGGGAACCCCTGTCTACGAAGGATTCGTCAGTGGCTCTATGGCATATCATAGGCATTTGATGAGAAAAATATAATCAGTACTGCTCGAGAACTAACTCGGTCTGAGTCGAACTAATCTCTCCAGGTGCCGCAAGCCACATCTCATCGAGAAGGCCGCGCAGGGCCACCGTATCATCGACGTGAACGACGGCGACTAGGTCAGCATCTCCGCTGACCTCGTATACACACTCTACACCAGGCCACGTCGAAAACTCTCCAGCTAGTGTTCCAATCTCAGTTCCCGGACCAATCTTGAGTCGAACCAAGGCAGTAAGGCCAATACCTGCTTCTCTGATTGTATAACCTCGGACGACACCAACGGCCTCCATCCTACGCATACGTGTCCTGACCGTTCTCTCGGTCACTCCGACCTGCTTTGCGATGTCAACGAAAGGTGCCCTCGCTGAATCACGCAATACCGCTAGAATGGCTCTGTCAAGACTATCTACCTCAACCATGGGTTGCGCCGAAAATAGAACCTTATTTGTACTTTGAGTGCTTGATGTGTGAAAACTGATGGACATATATTTCCGGATTATGTAGTGAATTTCTCTGCCAACTGAAAGTTGTGTTCAAATGGGATGGCGGAAATCCGAGTACGATGTCGGGCGAGGAGACGGCGAGTCAACTTCGTGTACAGGAATATCTCGACGACGTATCCGAGCTTGACATACCCTCATCTCAGACTCAATGGTACAATGTCGATGTCGCATCACTACTCACCTCGACAAAGATACTCGGACACGAGGTCTGCACATGCACAGGCGACTCGCTTCTCTTCCTAGAGAGGAGCGTTATGCTGTGCTCTCCCTCAAGTGGCAAGATGCAACACTTTCCCAAACACCTTCTGCACTGCTTCGTCGATGACAATCGCGAGAAGTGCAGCGAGCACGATGGTGTGTTGTTTCGTGCCGAGTTATTTTCGATATCCCCCACCGAGGAGCAACTTTGCTGGGAGCACTGCTGCCGCTCCGAGATGGAAGTACCAGAGGTTCAGAGCAGAGTCGCCAGCTGGTTGAGTTGGCTTAACTCGTGAATTTGCATCATCGCAACCTTGAGAGGCAGAGGGCAGGTCGCGCCACCAATGAGTGGCGCTATCAGCGACCTCTCGGCTCGCGCCATTCTCGATTCTCGTGGTAATCCCACGGTTGAGGTAGACTGCTATGTCGACGGTCTACTCCAAGGGCGCGCAGCGGTTCCTTCGGGTGCAAGTACAGGAAGCTATGAGGCGATTGAGCTACGTGATGGAGGCGATCAATGGGCCGGTAAAGGAGTCACCTCTGCGGTGGCAAATGTCAACGGGGAGATTCGTGATGCACTAATCGGAATGGATGTCGCCGACCAGCAAGGCATCGATGCAGTTCTGGTTTCTCTCGATGGAACCGATAACAAAGCCAGATTGGGCGCCAATGCCATGTTGGGCGTTTCGATGGCGTGCCTCAGGGCAGCCACACAGGACGCACTTTGGCAACACATAGCAGGAGAGGGCCCCAGCAGCATCCCCATACCCCAGATGAACATCCTCAACGGTGGGGCGCACGCAGCATCGAATGTAGATATCCAGGAGTTCATGGTGGTTCCGCACGGCTTCGCTTCTTTCTCCGATGCACTACGAGCGGGCGTGGAAATATACCACTCACTCAAGTCCGTGCTCAATGAAGAAGGCCTCCTCGGTGGCATAGGAGATGAGGGCGGATTCGCCCCAAATCTTCCCCGTAATGAGGATGGCCTCAGACTCGTGCTGAGTGCAATCAGTGGAGCAGGCTACACTCCCGGTGAACAGGTCTCAATCGCACTGGACTGCGCTGCGCAAGAATTCTGCCATGAAGATGGTTACCACATCGACGGACATGTACTGTCTGGCTCCGAACTCGGCCAGTTGTATTCATCCTGGCTTGACACCTACCCGATTGTCTCACTGGAGGATGCCTTCGGTGAGGACGACTGGGGGGCTTGGTCGGAGTTCACCGCCCGAGAAGGACATCGTGTCCAAGTGGTCGGAGACGACCTCTATGTGACAAACCCCACTAGACTTTCGAAAGGAATCGCCGAGGGCGCTAGTAATGCAATTCTTATCAAACTCAATCAGATTGGCACTGTGAGTGAGACAATGAGAGTAATCGATATTGCCCGCTCAGCAGGCTTTGCTACAATCATCAGTCACCGCTCTGGGGAGACCTCCGACCATATAATCTCAGATATCGCCGTAGGAACTAATGCAGGCCAAATCAAGACCGGAGCGCCAGCGAGGAGCGATCGCACGGCGAAATACAACCAACTGATTAGAATCAGCGAGCAGTGTAGAGACTATGCCGACCTATTCTAGCGCAGCCAGTAGAAGTGGAAGTACGATGGTCGCATCCGACTCGATTACAAATCGGGGCGTGTCTTCCGAAATCTTGCCCCAACTAATCTTCTCATTCGGAGGGGCCCCAGAGTAACCTCCGTACGAAGGCCGAGACTCAGATATTTGTGCGAACCAGGACCACAGAGAAACATCCACTTTTGCATCCTGCCGTAGCATTGGAACTACTGAGACAGCGAAATCGCCAGCAATACCTCCTCCGACCTGCAGTAAACCAGTGGGTGAATCGTCCTCTCGATACCAGTCGGCAAGGGCCTGCATAGCCTCAAGCCCTCCTCTGACTATCTCCGGTCCCTTCAGTGAACAATCTAGAACTCTGGCTGCGAGAATGTTGCCCAGAGTACTATCCTCCCAGCCTGGAGTGAATATCGGCAGGTTGGCATCGGCTGCTGCCATCAACCAAGACTGTCTAGGGTCTCCATCGAACTCAAGCTCACCGTGCAATAGTAAGTCATACAGAAACTCGTGCGGGAACCTGCTGTCACCAGCAGCCTCGGCATCCTCCCAAAGGGCCATGAGAGGACCTTCAACCGCTCTAATCGCCTGCTCTTCTGGAATGGCTACATCGGTGACCCGGTTCATTCCGCGCTCGAGTAGACCGGTCTCATCTTGAGCAGTCAATTCCCTCCAGTCGGCAATTCCCTCGTAACTTGAGCGCGCAACCAGACCGAAAAGATCCTCCTCGAGATTCGCCCCAGTGCAACAAATCGCATGCACACGTTGTGCCTTTATGGCAGGGGCGAGTGTTCTGCCAATCTCAGCAGTTGACATGGCTCCGGCCAGAGTAACCATCAGACGCCCATCCTTCTCCAGGAATTTCCGTAGAGAGGAGGCACAATCAGCCAATGCTCCAGAGTTGAAGTGGCGATAGTTGCTCTCGATGAAGTCACGCACCGACATAATACCGCCTCAGAACCTGTCGAGCTTCTTCTTCCCCGTCAGCTCGATTTCAGGTATTGCTTCTATTACCTCGCGGTGAATGTCATCCGCCAGAGCAACAGGGTCACTATCTCCACAGGTGAAGATATCTATTGCAAGCAAACCACTCTCGGAGTAACAGTGGGCGCTGACATGACTCTCATCGATTAGCACGACTGCGGCGAACCCAGGGGGGCTCTCACTCCCATCGAACTGGGCAACGTGAGAGTGAACCTCTCTGGCTCCAGCTCTATGAACGCAGTCTCGCAACAACTGCAGCATCCAATCCCCATCGCCCTGAACTGGAGGCGAGTATCCGATGTAGTCTAGGACGACGTGCCCGCCGCGCGCTTCGGTGCCGCTCATAGGGAGACCTCGTCGTTTTGCCGATTTCAAGGTGACTAATCGAGAAGCCACGCCTTCAGCCTGCGCAAACCCTCGTGAATTGCCTCCTCATCGGCAGCATACGAGATACGTACGAAACCTTCCCCGCCCGAAATTAACGATGCTGGGATGAGTTGCACTCCAGCTTCCAAAGCACCGTCAGCGAATTCGATATCAGTCATCCCGGTGCCCGTGACATCAACAAACACGTAGAATGCACCCTCAGGCTCGACAACCCTCAGGCCGGGAATATCGGAAAGCCCATCCATCATTATCTCGCGTCGCTTGACGTATTCACCGTTGAACATCTCTACCGAATCGTCGCAATCCAGAGCAACAGCTGCAGCCCGCATCAGGAAGGTGGGCACATGTGAGGCTGAGTTGGCCTGACTCTTCATCGCGGCCTTCATTGCATCCGAGGGCCCAGTTAGGAAACCTAGACGCATACCAGTCATGGCCCACGACTTTGACCACCCGTTGACGATAAGTGTCCTGTCGCTTCCTCCAGGCAATGCAAAGGGCGAGACATGAGGGTAATCCATCCAGACCAGCCTCGCATATATCTCGTCGGACACAATCCACAGATCGTGTTCAACTGCTATATCGACAATCTCTTGCAACTCCTCGGGAGTGAACACTGCACCCGTAGGGTTACACGGTGAGTTGATGAGAATCATTCGAGTCTTGTCTGTTATCGCTGCTCTGATTGCATCAAGATCGGGGTGGAAGTTATCACGACGGACAGGAACATTCACCGGAACCGCTCCAATCAACTGTAGCATCGGCTCATAGGAGGCCCATGCGGGAGCCAGTAGGATTGCCTCGTCACCAGGCATTGTGGTCATGAGGAATGAGTAGAGTAGTGCCTGCTTAGCTCCCGGGGTGATTACTACATCTTCGGCCCCGATTTCTATACTGTGATGCTTGGAGAGATAATCGGCCACCGCTTGGCACAATTCCATCGACCCAGGCCCTCGGGTATACTTCGTCTCTCCATCCTCAAGGGCAGCGATTGCCTCTCTAACAATCTCCTCTGGCGTATCGAAACCCGGCTCTCCTACAGTCCACCTGATGACTCCTGGTCCCGGTGGCTGCAGGTATGGAGCGAACCCCACACCAAGTCCCTCATACCGCGATGAGATACGAGGCATACCGTCTGCGGGAGGCCCAACGGAGATGAACATACCCTTCAAGGGGGGTTCGTGGCTCGCAAGGTCACTGCACGGGTGGCAGAGTAGCTATGCAACGGACTGCAGATCCGTGGACCCGGGTGCAAATCCCGGCCCGTGCTCCAAAATGTCCGTTCATAGACTAGTCTATGTTTGGTCTAATTGCCATCGTCCGACCACCAGTTGCCTTCCTTCTTCTCTGCCCAGTTGTCATCTCCGGATTCCTTGATGAATTCCTTCAATTCACTGGGAGTGAGGTAGCCGTCGTGGTCCTTATCGTGCTTTTCGAAGAGCTCCTGCATCTCTAGGTACTCTGACTTGCTCACGTCGTCCATTTCATCTAGGAACTCTTTGAATGACAGCCTACCGTCGCCGTCCTTGTCCATGTCGCGCATAATCAATCTGGTCATTGGGGACAGGATGACCCTCTCCAGCAGCGGGTCCAGGAAGCTCTTGCCCCTCTTCTTGCCGGAGCGTGGTGTCCTGAGGATCATGGATCCTTCGTTTATGACCATCGTCCCGAGCCCCAAGAAGTGCATCACGCATTGGCATGCAATCGCGATCATAATCAGTCCGAGGGGGATTCCGCAGAGAAGCGACATTATCACCTCCCCCTCCATGTACATGACGTATAACATGCCTTCGAAGATCAATAGGGCGAGGACCATTGTCCCTCCGTTCTTTACCACCTCGATGCCCGACATCACCCTGTCATCGGGATGGAAGTTTATGTCTGCCATCTTTGCACCAGTCTCTGGGAGAAGTGATGGCATATAATGAAACAGAGGCTAGGGTGTTCCGGACAAACCCTACTGTGCAGGGAATAATTTCTTGACACAATCAATCAAAGGCCAATCATGGCCGAGGCCGGGTCAGTCCTCACGATCACGATAATCGGTGCTTGCGCCTTCCTTATTCTGGTTGCTTTGAACATGATTTTCTTTCTAAATCAGGATAAGGGACCTTTGGATTGGCTGAAACATGCAACTTCCAAGCAGAGAATTATTGCGATAATTGATGGGATTGTGACCTTCTTCTGTGCATTGGATTTCTTGCATATTCTACTGATATTCATCATCTAGAAAGGAAGCGAATCGACATTCCCACCTGAGAGAATCACACCAACCTTGTCTATTCCTTCTAGGGATTGAAACTCAGGAGTGAGAACCGCCGCCAGTGAGGCAGCCCCACTTGGCTCTACGACCATTCCCAGATTATCCATAATCAGACGCATCGCCCCTATAATCTGCTCATCACTAACTCTGATGATGGTTTCCAGATGGTCCCTGATGATTGGCCAGGTGTGTTCTCCCATGCTGGTCAGAAGCCCATCACAGATTGTATCCGGCCCGGTTTGAGGCAGGAATTCTCCCGCTTCGAGGGATCTCGCGGCATCGTCAGCTCCTTCAGGCTCAGCACCAAAGATTCGGGTATCCTGATTCATTGCTCTGGTGGTAATACTGGTTCCCGACATTAGACCTCCTCCTCCGACAGGAGAGACAATGGCGTCTAGATGACCGGCCTGCTGGAAGAACTCGAGAGCAGCAGTTCCCTGACCTGCTATCACATCTGGATTGTCATAGGGGTGCACCAGAGACGCTCCAGTCCTATCCATAATTTCTCCAGCAGTGGATTCTCTTGCAGCAAGAGTAGGTTCGCAGAATGTAATCTCAGCTCCTTGGTTTTGGACACCTAGTACCTTAACTCTAGGAGCGGTTTTTGGCATAACGATGTAAGCATCGACACCACGGTTCTTTGCCGCCATTGACAGAGCCTGTGCGTGATTACCGCTACTATGGGTGCAGACACCATTCTCAGCATCATCACCGAGCATTATCACGGCATTCGTCGCACCTCTGAACTTGAAGGCCCCGATATGCTGTAGGTTCTCGCACTTCATCAAAACCTGTTTGCCCGCAATCTTATCGATTTCTTCGGCTGATACAACCGGAGTTCTCTTCACGATACCATCCAGTCTACCGGCAGCGGCGAAGACATCATCGATACTGATTGAGTACTCCACAAACCTCGCTAAGAGAAGTCACTCATGACACCATCGCTGCGCGGATTTCAAGCGCAGACACCTCTTCGTGGCAGCATGGCGACGCACCCCGTCCCCGAATGGAGGGTACACGCAGCCATTGGTAGTATCCTACTGCTCGACACTCTGACTCTCAAGATGGCTCCTGCAGGCCCGTGGGGTGCTGAGTCGTTCACTCTAGGGTTGATCGGGTTGACTGGGCTAACTCTACTGTACATTGCTTGGTACAGGTTGACTTTCAAGCGTAAGGGACTGGTTCCTTGGATGGATCTGTGGCAGAACCCCGAAGGGTCTTCGAGGAGTGTGATAACAGCAGGCTTTGCTATCATCGCCGCAGCATGGCTAGCTGGCAATGTTGTCGAGGATGCCTTGCCCAAACCAACCGGCCTGATTCTGACACTAGTGGGCTTACTGGCTCTACTCAACGGATTCTACGTCTATCTGAGCGTAGGTGCCCTATCAGACACAAAATAATCAGCGCTGACCTGGCTTCCAGAACTGCAACGGCAGCGCCGACTCCCCTTGCATTGCCCTGAAAGCGAGATGATCCGCTCTCTCGTTCCACCGGTGTCCCCGGTGTGCTCGCACGTGCTCGGCCCTAAGCCCCCGAATAGAACCGGCTTCCTGCCACAATCCCTTCACCGACTCAGCCAAGTCCTGGTTGGCCTTTGCCCTCCACTCACCTGAAGCGATATTGAGAGCATATTGCGAGTCTCCTCTGATTACTACTCCTCCTCCTTCTGGGTGGGTCAAAACCCATCTTGCAGCATGAGCTATTGCTGTCAGTTCTGCGGTATTGTTTGAGCCAACTTCGGCACCCAGGTAGTCGGGCTGGGAAGGGTCAGTTAT